>CALFVE010000292.1 GCA_937928475.1 uncultured bacterium
GCTGCCGAAGGGACTGCCGGCGAAGGCCGACTCGAAAATCTGCCAAACGTCGGGGAACCCGCCGGAGAAGCCGTCGCTGTGCAGACCGCCGAGATCATACTGGCGCCGCTTCTCCTCGTCGGAGAGCACGGCATAGGCGACCGAGATCTGTTTGAAAATCTCCGCGGCCTCGGGATCGCCGTTGTTGACGTCAGGATGGTAGCGGCGCGCCAGGCGACGGTAGGCCCGCTTGATCTCGTCGGTGGTAGCGTCGCGACTGACACCGAGCAGTTCGTAGTAGTCGGTGGTCACAGGACGCATCGTATGCGGGAGCGGAGAGTCAGTGGGGACCGGCGGCCTGGGCCAGGCGCGCCGGCGACCAGGACAAGGAGAGACGACCTGTGCGCTCTATTCGTCCTCCTGTGTCTCCTCCTCATCCTCCGCCTCCTCTTCCTCCTCATCCTCGCCGAGCAGTTCTTGTTCCAGGTGCTCGGCCTCCTCTTCCAGGTCGTCAGGGTACACCTGGTCAGGCTCCTCGCCGAAGCCGAACTCGAATTCTGCCTCCTCCTCCTCGTATTCTTCGACGAAGGGCTCTTCGGCTTCTTCTTCCTCCGCGAACTCCTCCTCTTCCTCGAACTCCTCTTCGTATTCCTCCGTTTCCTCCTCGACTTCCTCGTCCACGATGGCATAACCCACAATCTGATCCTGGAGGCTGCCCCGCCGGACTAGATAGTCCTGCACACCCCGCTCAGGTTCTCTCAGCAGTTCCTCGGAAACAGGCTTGAGCAAGACCTTGCCCGCCGCGATCTCCTCCAGGGCGATGGTAAGAGGATTGCGGGAGGTGGTCTCAATCAGCGGCGGGTTGCCGGCCTTGATCTGCCCAGCGCGCTTGGCGGCCGCGACGACCAGATCGAAGCGGCTGCCGAATTTGCGGGCGAGTTCGTCAATGGAGAGGGGATTCACCTAATGTACCTCCCGATTTCACACAGGACAAGAGGCGGGCCGCCTCGCAGCCACCACAACAGTCCCGACCCAACGGCCCGGCGTGGACATAACTCCAGACTGGCCTTACAGTATAACGGACACCAGGGGTCATGTCAACGACATGTGCGACCGGGTGCAAGGTCGCCCCGGACGCCTTTATGCCCCCGAAAGAGGATTCCCCAGGGCCGCGGTCAATTTTCCCTGCAAACCGCCAGGACATTGAGGTGAGCAGCGCCATGAGCAAGCGGCGCAGAACGCCGGCCCGAGTGAACCCGGTAGTCCGTCATCAGCAGGAGGAATGGTTGGACCTGGACGGGGTCTGGCTGTTCCGGCTAGACCCCGAAGACCGGGGAAGGGAGGCCGGCTGGCCCAAGCGCCCGGAGGCGCTTAGCGAGGAAATCAACGTGCCGGGATGTTGGCAAGGGCAGGGTTTCGGCGGAGAAGAGCCAGAGGTTATCCGCGACTTCCGCCTGCGGGCGCGCACGCTGCGGGCCACTTATACGGGAACGGGCTGGTATGCCCGCAGTTTCCGGGTCCCGGAGCACTGGGAGGGCCGGCGGCTGTGGCTGAACTTCGGCGGCGTTCATCCTAGCGCCGAACTGTGGGTCAACGGGCAGCCCGTAGGCGGAAACAGCCTGCCTTTTGTCCCCTTTGGCCTTGAAATAACAGATGTGGCTCGTCCAGGTCAGGACAGTCAGGTAGTGGTGCGGGTATACGAGCGCCACCGCGCCCTGGGCCTGGCCTACAATTGGCAGGGAAACTGGTCGGGCTTGTACCGCAGCGCCGAGTTGGCGGCCACCGGGGAGGCTTTTCTAGAGCGCCTCTGCATCTGGCCCCACGCGCGGGAAGGCAAGGTGCGAATCCTCGCCCGGATAGCCGACGCCGAGCGAGCCGGCGGTCCTTTGACGCTGCGGGCCGCGGCTCAGCCGGTCGAGGGCAGCGGAGCGACGGCGACTGCCGAGGGACCAGTGGAGGAGGGTGCGGTGTTGCTTGATCTGGCGGTGCCGGACCCGTGGCTGTGGTCGCCGGAGGCGCCGAACCTGTACCGCGTGGACGTCGCTCTGCTGCGAGGCGAGAACACGCTGCACGCCCGCGCCGAGCGGGTGGGATTCGTGGAACTGTCCACCTCCGGTAAGCACTTCTTGATCAACGGGCAGCCCTACTACCTTCGCGGCACCGGCGATTTTCTCGCGCATCCCGAGACGGCTAGCCCAGATACCGATCGCGACCGTTGGCGGCGCAAACTGCGGGTCCTCCGCGATTACGGGTACAACTACGTGCGCTGTCAGTCCTACGTGCCCGCGCCCGAGTACTTCGATGTTGCCGACGAGGTGGGCCTGCTGGTGCAGAGCGAGATGGGCGTGTTGGGAGCCTGGGGCGGACATAGCGTCTGGCACGTCTACCCTTGGCCGCAGCCGACTCCCGACCATCGGGAAATTCTCCAGCGCCAGTGGGACCTGGTGGTAGAGCGCGACGTCAATCATCCCTCGGCCAACCTATACTGCATGAGTAACGAATGGCCCGCGGACATGCCCTACCCGCGTACGGCCTGGGATTGCTACCGCCGGACCAAGGCCATCAAACCAACGGCGCTTGTGATCTGGACCGACGGTACTTATCGCGCGGACCTGCCTGGCGATTTCGTCAACGCGGAGGCGCAGGTGGACGAGCAGTGCGAGAAGCCGGTAATCCAGCACGAGTTCCGCTGGTGGAGCGCCTTCCCGGACGTGCGGATTATGAGCAAGTACACGGGGGCGGTACGACCCTACGGGGCCGAGATCGCTGTAGCGGCAGCGCGCCGCCACGGCTTGGAGCACATACTCCCCCAAGCGGCCGAGAATAGCCAGCGCCTACAGTTCATCGAGGCCAAGGGGAAATTGGAGGTCTGCCGCCGCGACCACCCTCGCCTGGCCGGGATCTGCCACTTCAGCGCGATGGACAGTAATCCTTCGCCAGGGGGAATCATTGACGAGTTCTACGAAGAGAAGGTCACTCCGCCGGAGGTGTGGCGGCAGACGAACGGGGACACCGTGGTGCTTTCCAGCCTCGGGTTCGATGACAGGGTGCTGGCGGTAGGGGACAGACGTCGGGTAAGCCTGTTCGTCTCGGACTTTTCCCACCCACCCTTGAAGGCTCCCCGGCTGCAATGGGAACTCCTCGGCGGAGGGCGTATACTCGATCAGGGACAGGTTGTGTACTCGCACGTGCCTTTTTGCACGTGCCCCGCGGACGAGATCGAGATAACCGCCCCGCCGGTCGCAGCGCCAGTCCCGGTTCGGCTGCGCGCAAGCCTAAGCGAGGCAGGAAGGCTGTTTGGCAATGAGTGGAGCCTGTGGATCTTCCCGGAGCCTGCTCCGCTCCCCTCGGATGTGGCTGTGTATGGGAAGCCGCAGTATACCTGGCTGCGAACGTTGGTGGGGATGCCGCTAGCCGCCGATGCGGACCTGGCGGAGCGGAGGTTTCGGCTAGTGCTGACGGAGCGCCTGAGTCCGCAACTTCTGGACTTCGCCCGCGTGGGCGGAAGAGTGCTGTTGGCTGCCTCCGAGGGGCTGGTGCGATCGTTCCAGCCCAAGTTGGGTATGCGCGACCAATACTTTTTCACTCCGCCCGCCAACTATCCGCCCTATGAAGATGGGCAGAATGGAACAATCATTAGTGACCACCCGCTCTTCGGTGATTTCCCCCATGAGGGCTTTGCCGACTTGCAGTTCTACCGGCTAATCACTGGGCAGCCGCCGCTGGACTTAGAACCGCTGGGACTGGCGGCCGGCACACCGATCCTGCGGGTGATTCACTCCTATCCCGTGAGTCGCCCGCTGGCGTACCTGGTGGAAAGGCGATGGGGACAGGGAGGTCTGGTTATCACCGCCTTGAACCTCGACCAGACCTGGCCGGAGGCCCGCTGGCTGGCTGGGGAAATGTGCCGCTACGCAGCCGGGGAAGCCTTTGCTCCCGAGTTACACTGTGAAGAAATGACGGTGAAGCGACTGTTGCTAGCGGCGGCACTCCCGTGAGGGGAGAGCGGAGAGTGCAAGCTGGAAACTAGGGACGTGCAGGAGGCGCTAGCGCGGGTCGGAGGGGCCGGGTTCGCTGGGCTCATCGGAGTCCCGCCGGGCGGCAGCCGACGAGAAGCGGTTGTACCCTGGTCGCCGGCAAGGTTGACCGTCTTCCTAGGCTGTGCTATCCTGCGGCGCAGTTCTGACAGCCGCATCGAGGGACGCCAAGATGCTGAAAGTGGCCATTTTCGGGGCTGCCGGCTACGGCGGCGTCGAACTGATCCGCCTGTTGCTAAGCCATCCACAAGTCCAGATAACCTACCTGGGCGGGCACACGAACGTCGGTGAGCGCCTGACTGACCTCTACCCTCACCTGTGGGGCGACCTGGAGGCAGAGATTGGCCCCAGCGACGTCTCGCAGGCGCTGGAGAACGCAGACCTGCTTTTCTCGGCGCTTCCCCACGCCGTGGGGGTGCCTCTCGTTGCGGAGGCGCTGCAGGCCGGCGCCCAGGTCATAGACTTCTCCGCCGACTTCCGCCTGCGTGATGTCGCGGCCTATGAGCGGCACTATGAGAAGCACCCGGCGCCCGAACTGCTGGCGGAGGCCGTCTACGGCTTGCCCGAATTGCACCGGGAAGAGATCCGGCGTACACGGCTGCTCGCCGTGCCCGGCTGCTACCCGACCGGCGCTATCCTTGCGCTGGCGCCGGCGGTGAAGGCGGGGCTGATTGAGCGGCAGGGGATCATCGTGGACAGCAAGTCGGGAGTCAGCGGGGCCGGCCGCAGCAAGATGACCCTGATGACGCACTTCGCCGAGGTGAACGAGTCGGTGCAGGCATACAACGTGGCCAAGCATCGCCATCAGCCGGAGATGGAGCAGGAACTGAGCGCTTTAGGTGGGCCGGTGACCCTGACCTTCACTCCGCACCTGATCCCGATGACGCGGGGCATTCTCACCACCGCCTACGGACGGCTCCGCCCCGGGGTTACACGTGCGCAGATCGAGGCCGCCTATCGGGATTTCTACGCGGAGGAGCCCTTCGTCACCGTCTTGCCCTGGGGCCGGCAGCCCGCCACCAAGCAGGTGAGCGGGTCCAACCGCTGCCATATCGGGCTGGCGATGGATGAGCCGACGGGGATGCTCATCGTCACCAGCGTAATAGACAACCTCATCAAGGGGCTGAGCGGGGCGGCGGTACAGTGCCTCAATCTGATGCAGGGCTGGCCGGAGACCACGGCGCTGGACCGGCCGGGGCTGTGGCCGTGAGGACGGCAACAGAACGGCGGCCGAACCGCGGCAGAACGGCAGCACTGCAAGAGCGGGATCTAGGTGTGCCGCCCGCTGGCGTGCCGATGTAGGGGCGGCACCTACGCGTGCCGCCCGCCGGCTGTCCATCCGCTCTCGTGAACAGAGGTCAAACCGTATGAAGAACCTGCCCTGGCGCGAAGTTCCTGGCGCGGTCACCGCGCCGCGAGGCTTTCAGGCTGCGGCGATTAACTGCGGCATTAAGCCCCACGCGCTGGACCTGGCGCTTGTCTACTCGGACTTCCCCGCGACTTGCGCGGTGACTCTGACTACCAGCCGCTTTCGGGCGGCGCCGACCCTGGTCACGGAGGAGCACGCCGCCGACGGTTCGGCGCGGGCGATCGTGAGCAACAGCGGGGTGGCCAACGCGGCGACCGGTGAGCATGGCCTGGTCGCGGCGCGGCAGATGGCGACCCTGGCCGCCGAGGCGCTGGGCCTGCCAGCCTCGGAAGTCCTCGTCTGCTCCACTGGTCACATCGGGGAGCCGCTGCCGATGGAGAAGATCGCGGCGGGGATGCCCCGACTGGTGGCGGCGCTCAGCCCTCGGGGTGGGGAGCTCGCAGCGCGGGGGATCATGACTACCGACACAGTGCCGAAGCATCTCGCCGTGGAATTTGAGGTCGGCGGGGTGAAGGCCCGCCTGGGCGGAATCTGCAAGGGCGCGGGCATGATCTGCCCCCAGATGGCGACAATGCTGTGCTTTCTGACCACGGATGTCGCCATCGCAGCGGACCTGCTGCGTCCGGCTCTCCGGGAAGCCGTGGACAAGTCGTTCAACTGTATCACCGTGGACGGGGACATGAGCACCAACGACACCGTAGCGATCCTGGCGAACGGGGCCAGCGGGGCGGTCGTCGCCGGACCGGAGGACCCGGGGCTAACGGTGTTCCGCGCAGCGTTGGGACATGTGACCCGCGAGTTGGCGAAGATGATCGCCCGCGACGGCGAGCGCGCCACCAAGTTTGTTGAGATTCGGGTCACGGGGGCAGCGGACTTCGATCAGGCGCGGCGAGTGGGTCGGGCCATTGGCAACTACACTCTGCTCAAGGCGGCGATCTTCGGCGAAGACTTCAACTGGGGACGCCTGGCCGCGGCGGTGGGCGCCTGCGGCGAGCCGGTAGATCCGGGACAGGTGACGCTGACCATGGCCGGGGTCACCCCCTGGCGCCAGGGCCGGAGCGTGGAGTTTGACCTGGCCGACGCGCGGCAGAGGATGAAGGCGCAAGAGATCGCAATCGAGGTGGACCTCGGGCTAGGCGCGGGCGAGGCGACGGTCTGGACCTGCGACCTTTCGCCGGGATATGTGGAGTACAATGCGGAGTACGAGACGTCGCTGTACGGTGAGGAGCACGAGCAAGGCTGAATGGGTTGCTCACTGCCAGGGCTTCTGCTATAATCCTCAGGCACGAGAACGAGGAACGCCGCCGTCGCGGGACGGCGGCGCTTCATTCCCATAAGGAGCATAAGAGGGCATGCCCCAGACCAAGTCAAGGAAGAAGGACCTGCGCCAGGCGCGGGCGCGGCGCCAGCGGAACCTGAAGGTCAAGCGGGCCTATCGGAAAGCGGTGCGTGCCGCGCGGGAGGCCGGGGAGACTGTCGGCCCCGAAGTGTCCCAGGCCTACAAGGCGCTGGACAAGGCCGCGAAGACCCACGTCCTGCACCCCCGCGCCGCGGCGCGGCGCAAGGCGCGCCTAATGAAGGCGTTGCACAAGATGCAAACGTAGAGGGCGCTTGCGGGGAGCCGAGGCCGCGGCGCCCTCGCTCGCCCCCTTCACGAGTGGGAGGGGGCTTTGTGTTGGTTCCTGCCCTAAGCGCCGGCCCTGGGTCAGTTCTGGTCGGAGCCGGACTCTTCCCCGGAGTCTGAACTCCGGCCGGTTTCCTCCTCGCTCTGCTCTACCACCCTAACCTCTACGATTCCCAATGCCTTGGCGGTAGCGGGGTCCAGGCTGTCCACGATGTCGCGGGGAACAGCCACCGCAATCATACCTCGCTTCGCCAACATCCGGAGAAATTCGGTCAGAGAGACCTCCACCTCGCGTCGGCTGAGTTTGTAGCGCGCCACCATCGCCTCCACGATGTCATTGACCGTGTGCTGGCCGTCGCACAGGTTCCAAACAAAGGTTCCTACCTCGTCTAGTTTGAGTTGACGGGTCTCGGGGGCCATCAGGAAACTGCCGATGAGTCGCGACTTGAGATTGTCGGGGCGCCGCAGCGTGGCGGTGACCACTCCCTCCTCGTCGAGTTCCCATTCCAGGTTGGGGTTGCGCACCGGGTGCACGCGGAGGGCGTCCCGGCGCGCGATGCGGGGGCGTTCTGCTTTCTTGCCCAGCAGGCGCTGCCACAGGCCGGGGCTCATAGTTGCGACCTCGCTTCCAGGGCCGGATGGTTGGCCCGGCGCGTTTCGGTGATTCCCTCCGCGGCGCCAGGCGCCAAGGCCAGGATCGCCACCTGGGGAGGACAGTTGATACGGGCGGGAAATCCCGAACTCACTCCCCGGTTGACGAAGGCCAGGGTTTTGCCCAGGCGAAACAGGCCGCTGGCCCGGTGGCGCAAGCGCCAAACCGGGGCCCAGGCGCTGCCTAGTCCGGGCAGTTGCAGTTGCCCGCCGTGGGTATGCCCGGCCAGCAGCAGGTCGGCCCATTCCGCGCCGGGTAGGTCGAGGGCGTCGGGCGTGTGGCAGAGCAACAGACGCAGATCAGCCGGGGGCGCACCCTGAAGGGCGGCGGGCAGGTCGTCGTGCCCGGCCGAGAGGTCCCCGATGCCCGCCACCACCAACCGGCAACCGCGCGCTGCCACCACGTGATGGCGGTTCTCAAGCAGCACTACCCCGCAGTCGCCGAGCGCCGCTTGCCACTGCGCCTCGGCAGCATCGCAGTTAGGATTTCCGTACAGGAAATCCTCCAGGGTCGCGTCGCAGTCGTGGTTGCCCAGCACGAGATAGACACCCAAGGGAGCGGATAGTCTACGCAGCACGGCGAGCCCCTCGGAGAGATGCTTGGCGTGGTCAATGACATCGCCGGTGAAACAGATCAAGTCCGGGCGGCGAGCCATGATCTCTGCGCAGGCTCGCTCGGCGACCGCCCGGACGCGCCGGGAGTCGCGCAAATGCAGATCGGAGAGGTGGCCGATGGTCAAGCCGCGCAAGGCCTCCGGCAGCCGGGGGAGAGGGACGGCGATTTCGGCGACCTCCAGGCGATGGGGTTCCACGAATAGGCCCCAGATACCCAGGGCCAAGACCACCCCTGTGAGCGTCCAGAGGATTGCCGCCGCAAGGATCACTCATCCTCACCCGCCGGTGGGCGCTGGAGAGGACTGACTCCCCACCAGGCCAGCACCGCGCAGGCGGCCATACCAGCCACCCCCAACAGGAGAGGCCAGGTGGTGTCGCTGCCCCCGGTGGTGACAACCGGCTGGTCGGCGGAAAGTCGGGAGAAACTCACATCAAACAATCCGGCGGGGAACAGTCGGCGCAGGTACACACCGACGGCCACAATCCCCGCGCACCCCAGCCAGAGAAAAAAGAGGCGAACGAGGACAAAGCGGCGAGAGTGGCCCATCTCGGCAGCACGGCGGTAGAGCATGTAACTGAGCAGAGTCAGAACCAGTGCCCCCACCACGCAGAAAGCCAGGGCCTCCGAGAAAGAGATCACGCGAGGCCCTCCTCGTGGCCACCGACCACCAACTCAGCGATGCGTAGGTGGGGGCCACCAGTATCCACGGGCACGCCCTGGCCGCCCTTGCCGCAGGTGCCGCCCATCTCGAACTCCAGGTTCTTGCCTACCGCGGTAACCCGCTGGAGCGTCTCCAGAGTCAGCCCAGAGAAACTGACGTTGCGGTAGTGCTCGGCCAGTTCTCCGTCGCGGATGGCGTAGGCGTGTTCGGCGTTGCAGGTGAACTGCCCGCGGGCCGTGTACACGTATCCCCATTTCCCGCCGGCCAGGTAGATGCCACGCTTGACTCCCTCAATCATCTCCTCGAAGGTCCAGTCGCCCGGCTCGACGTAGGTGTTGCTCATCCGCACCAACGGCGGGTCCTGGGGGCCACTGGCGCGCGCGGCGCCGTTGGGCGGCTCGCCGAAGCGGGCAGCTGTCTCCAGGCTGTGCAGGAAACCGCGGAGGATGCCGTTTTCCACTAGGACATGCCGCTGCGCCGGGGTGCCCTCACTGTCGTACCGGAAGGAGCCGTTAAGGTTCTCCCGGAGCGGGTCGTCCGCAATGGTAACACAATCAGCGGCGACCGCCTGTCCGACCTTGTCGGAAACAACGGACTGGCCGGACCAGACCGCATCCGCTTCGCAGTTGTGGCCGAAGGCCTCGTGCACCAAGAGGCCGGTAATCTTGGGGTCCACGACCGCCTCGAACTTCCCGGCAGGCGGTGGCTGGGCCCGGAGCAGACTGAGCGCGCGCTGGGCTGTCTCGGCGGCAAAATCCTCGACCTCAATCTCCTCGAAAAGTTCATAGCCGCGGCTACCCGCACGACTCTCCGAGGCCCACTGGCGGACCTCCCCCTCCTGAGCAATCACCGTCAGCCCGGCAGAGCAACGTACCTGCTCCTGCTCGATGAAGGTGCCCTCCGTATTGCCCAGCCAGGAGCGACTCCAGCCGTCGCTGTAGCCAGCGATGGTGTTGGTTATGCGCTGCAGGTCCTCCTCCCGCGCGCGCTGCTCCAGCGCGAAGATGGCGGCCACGCGGTCGGCCAGCGCGATGTCGCGGGGATCAATGCGAAACTCGGCCGCCACCGAATCTACTACCGGCTCGATCTCGGCCACCTGGCCCGGCTCGGTGACGGAGGGAACGGCGGCGCGGGCCATCGCCACCGCCTCGCGTACGCAGCGCTCCAGTTCCCGCCGGTTTACGGTGGTGGTGGGAGCAAAGCCCCAGGCGCCGTCAACCAGCACGCGCAAGCCGGCGGCCCGGCCGGACCCGGTGCTGATGCGGTCGGCCTTGCCGTCCTGCACCGTGATAGACACGCCGCTGCCCTCGCCGATGCGCAGGTCGGCGAACTGCGCCCCGGCCCGCCGCGCCTTCTCCAAGATGTGCTCGATGAGTTCTTGCATGGCTTACCAGGTGAAGTCAGTTGCGGCCCATCTCGAGATCTAGCAGCAGACCCTTGGCGGCGGACGCCGGACCCAGAGCGGTGGGAAAGAACGCCGGTTGCGCCCGCCGGCTAGCGAGGCGCGGCAGACTGGGTCAAGCCGGAGGCGCCACCGGGCGGGGGAGGTGGTGTCGGTGGCGGCGCCATCGGTGGTGCAGGCGGCGGAGGCGCCGGAGGTCCGGAGACACCCGGGGGTGCTGCTGGGGGAGGCATGCCTGGCCCCGGCGGTGGGGGAGGCACATCGGCGGGTGGGCGCTCGACCCAGGGCAATACATCCCAGGCGTGGATCCCGCCACTGAGGCTTCCCGGCTGCTGCCAGAACCAGGCGTAATAGGCCACAACTAGGCCCACGAGAACGGCGATGACAATCACAGCGACTGCAGGGTGGACAGTCTTCTTCATCTGCTTGTACCTACTGCGGGCTGGTGGTTCAGACTGATTCCTCGCGTCCGCGTTGCCGGCGGCCCCACGAACGGACCAGGGGCAGCAACGTCCGCAGGGCCCAATACGCTGGGCGATTGAGCACTAAGTCGTGCTCGCCTACGTACTCTACGTACTGGGCGCCGAAGCCACGCTTGAATCTGTTCAGGCCGGCTAGCGGCCCTTGGGGTTTGCCCTCCACCTCCGGGGCCACACCCCGGAAATCGTACACCTGGCAGCCCTGTCGCTGCGCCCAGCGAATCATCGCCCACTGCAGGGCGTGGTTTGGCATCAGGTTGCGGTGCTCATTCGCTGAGGCCCCGTACACGTACCAACACTGCGGCGGGAGGCAGAACACAATCGCACCTGCAATCACCTCGCTCCCCACGCGGGCCAGAAACAGCCGGCCCAGCCCGGGCGCGATGATCAGGTCCCACAGGTCGTAGAAATACGAAAGCGCGCGGACCGTGAAGCCGTCGCGTCGGGCCGTGACCTGGAGCAGTTCGTAGAAGACCGGCACGTCTTCCCGGCGGCGCGCCTGGTCCACCACCACGCCCTTGCGCTCCGCCAACCGAATATTGTAACGCCATTTAGGCGCGAAAGATTCCAGCAGGCGCTCGGCAGGGCGGGTGATGTCGAGTTTCATCACCTGCCGAGGCTGCACTCCCCCGACCGTCTCGCCGCTGTAGGCCGGGAAGAAGCCCTCGCGCTGCAGCGCCTGGGCTGCAACCACGTCGTCGGCTTCCACCGCCGGGTCGACCTTCACCACGATCGCCCGGTGCTGGCGGGCTAAGCCGCGCATCTCAGCAGCCAGCGCCGCCCAAAGGGCGCTGTCAGCATAGTCTACCACGGGACCGCGCGGGCCGTAAAGCAGGCTGAGGCCGGCAGGCAGGCGACGTTTGAGCAGGAGACACCCGGCTACCAAGCGCCCGCCTCTCTCCAGCCCCACGGGAAGCGGCGTCCAGCCGGTGCGTGACTTGAGCTCACCCCATTCCCAGCACTGCAGGACGTCGCCGTGGGGGCAGGCAGCGACCATCTGGTTCCATTCAGCGCGACGGGATTCGGGAACTAGCATGGCATTGTCAAGGCCGATTTCAGTGGCAAAGGGAACCTGCGGACGGCTCTGCCGCCAGCAGGTCACAGACGGCTTGGGCGACGCGCTCGGGCGTAAGGGCACGCATGCAGTCAGAGTTAGCGCACATGGGCCGTCGCCCGCAGGGCCCGCAGGCAGGCTGATCCCAAAGGACGCGGTGCTGCAAGCCGTAAGGACCGGTGAGTTCAGGGCTGGTGGGACCGTACAGGCCGACCACCGGCTTGCCCACGGCCGCGGCCAGGTGGAGCGCACCGGTGTCCGCTCCCACCACCACCTGGGCCTGGTCCAGCAGCGCGGCCAGGCGAGGCAGGTCGGTCTTTCCCACCGCGCTGAGCGCGGGGCGCGGCAGAGCGGCTTGCACCTGCGCCTCGCGGTCGGCCTCGCCGGGGCCACCGACGAGTACGGCTTCCGCTCCGACCGTCTGCTGAAGGATCCCGACCAGCCCGGTGAAGTGCTCAGGAGGCCAGGCCTTCACCGGCGTTGAGGCGCCGAGGATCAGGGTCACCAGCGGCCTGCGCCCCGCGGTTGCTTCCGCGCGCGTCCCCGGAGACACGGGCGAGACGCCGGCGGCGCTCAGGAAGGCCTCGGCCCAGGCTCGCGCCTCTGGCAGTACAGGGAAGCGAAACTCGACCGGCTCAGGGGCCGCGCCCAGGTACTCGGCCATCAGGAGAGAGCGCCGCACGGCATGAGTTCCCACCGGAAACGGCACTGACTCGTTGATCCAGCGCAGCCCCAGTGGGCCGCGGAACTCGTTGGCGAAGCCTACCCGCCGAGGCGCGCCGCTGAGCGCACACAGCCAGGCGCTCTTGACCCGCCCTTGCAGGTCCACCGCCAGGTCGAAGCCCTTTTCCCGCAGTTGTCGCCCCAGGTGGCGGGCCTCTCGCCACCAGGCGAAAGCCTGGCGGGCGGAAAGGCGGCGGATAGTCAGCAGTTCGTCCAGGCAATCATGCCCCCGGAGCAAACCGGCGAAGCGCTCCTCCACCAGCCAGGCGAGGTGGGCGTGCGGCCAAGTCCGGCGCAGAGCCACCAGCGCGGGCAGCCCGTGGACGATGTCACCCAGGCTGCTCAGGCGAACCAGCAGGATGCGAGGCTGGGCCTCAGTCACTTCCAGCCTCCCCTTCGACCAGGCGCAGAAAGGCGGCGCGGAACCGCCGCAAGGCTTGGCCGCGATGGCTGACCGCCCCCTTTTCCTCTGGGAGCATCTCCGCGAACGTCTTGCCGGCTGGCGGGTAGAGGAAGACCGGATCGTAGCCGAAGCCGCCCTCGCCCCGCGGTTCGAACAGGATGCGGCCCTGCGCGCGGCCCTCCCAGACGCCGACGAGACGCCCGGTTGGATCGGCCAGGGCCAGGGCGCAGGCGAACTCGGCAGCGCGCCGCTCCTCGGGCACCCCGGCGAGGCGGCTGAGCAACCAGGCGATGCGCTCGGGGTCGGTCTGCGCCACGCGGCTGGATTGCAGGCCCGGAGCGCCACCTAGCGCGGCAACCGCCAGGCCGCTGTCGTCCGCGAGCGACCACTCCTTGAGGGCGCGTGCCACGGCGCGGGCCTTGAGCGCTGCGTTCTCCGCAAAGGTGCCGCCGGTCTCCTCGGGCAAGGTTACCGCAGGAAAGTCCGCGAGGGACCGCACCTCCACGGGGAGGTCGGCCAGGAGCGCAGCGATCTCAGCGGTCTTGCCTTGGTTGGCCGAGGCGACGATCAAGCGAGTGATGGGCATGGGGGCAGTCTCAGTCGCGGTTGCCGCTCGGGCGACGGCGCAGAGGTGTGGAGCCGAGTGGCCAAGCGCCTCACGAGGTCTTCAGATCCGCCAGGGCTTCTGCCTGAATGGTCAGCAGCCCGCGCAGGCCTTTCTGTCCCAGAGTCATCATCTGGCCCAGTTGGCTGACCGAGAAGGGCGTGCCCTCGGCAGTGGCCTGCACCTCGACCACACCGCCCCGACTGGTCATGACCAGGTTCATGTCTACGGCCGCCCGGGAGTCCTCCTCATAGGTCAAGTCGAGCAGCATCTCCCCCGCGACGATCCCGAGAGAGACCGCGGCCACCTGCGCCTCCAGCGGCCAGACCTTCACTCGGTTTTTCTGTTTGAGCCAGGCGCAGGCTTCGGCCAGCGCCACGTAGCCGCCGGTGATGGCCGCGCAGCGGGTGCCGCCGTCGGCCTGAAGCACGTCGCAGTCTACGGTGATAGTGCGCGGCCCCAGGGCCTGCAGGTTAGTCACGGCGCGCAGCGAGCGGCCGATCAGTCGCTCGATCTCCATGCCCCGCCCCTGGCGGCGCCCCGCGCTGCTTTCCCGCTGGGTGCGTTCGGCGGTAGATCGGGGCAGCATAGAGTACTCAGCAGTGACCCAGCCCTGATCAGTGTCCTTCATCCAGCGGGGCTGGACTTCCTCCACCGAGGCGGTGCAGAGCACCCGGGTATCGCCGATTTCGATCAAGCAGGAACCCTCGGCGTACTTGTTGACGCCGCGCTCGATGTTGACATCGCGAAGATCTTCGTTGTCGCGTCCGTCCTTGCGGAGCAAGGTGATACCTCCCAAACGAGGCCAAAGCAGATGGCACGCTGACGGTGACCGCTAGTCGTCTCCACCGGCCTGCGGCGGGACTGGCGGCGGAACCCCGGGTTCTGCAGCAGGCTCCGACGATTCCGGTGGGGGCCCGGCCAGGGTCAGCGCAGCCGGGGCCGGCTCCGACAGCGGGAAGCCCTCGAAGTACCCGCGCAGAGCGGCGAACAACGCGAGAGCAGCCTGGCGACGGGTCTCCGCCCTCCGCAGCAGCGCGTTCTCGGCGTCCCAGTCCAGGTACATCAGTTCGGCGAGCGCGCAGGGCTGCTGGCTGCGCCAGAGTACGGCGAACTGGCGCTGCCGGACTCCGTTGTCCCGACGTTGCAGCGTACGCACTAGCGACTCCTGGAGAACGAAGGCCAGCATCTGGCTTTGCGGGGTGAAGTAGTACGACTCGGTGCCATGCCAGAGATTGGGCCGCTCCATGGCGTTGCAGTGGATGCTCACGAAGGCATCGGCGTTGAGAACCGTCGCCAAGCGGGGGCGCTCGGGCAAGGGCACAAAGACGTCGCTGTCCCGGGTGAGGAAGGCCAGCGCGCCGGCGGCGCGCAGGAGTCCAACCAGTTCAATGGCTACCTCCAGGTTGACGTCCTTCTCCTTCAGCCCCCCGAACTGGGCCCCCGGGTCTTTGCCGCCGTGCCCGGGGTCAACCACAATCCGCTTGCCGGCCAGGGAGTCGCGCTTCATGCTGACAGTGACTTCCCTGCTGCTAGGGTCTGCGCCTACTTCCAGCCGCATGAGCCAGCCCAGCGCAGCTTGTACCTGCAGCCCATGGTCGCTACCCGAGGGGACGACGCGGACCTCTCGCATGAAGGCCTCGGGCGGCCCCGTGCGGGAGGTGGACTCTCCGAGCGCATCCGGGAACTTGAGGACGGCGCTATACGGCCGGCGGCTCAACTCCCAGGTGAAGTCCACGGGGCGCGTGAACCGCAGGCCCAGGCGCGCCCTCTGCCCCGGTTCGTTGTCGAGGAACACTTCTTCCAGCCGGGGGCGTTCGGGGATGAAGAGTGGCTCCTCGCCGGTGAGCGTACCTATCTCCAGACGCCCGCCATGGGCCTCAGGCACCCACCGTACCGTCTGCCGCCGCTGGAGGTCCAGCACGAAGCGGGAGACCGCTGCCTCTTCCCGCGACTGGCCCCAGCGCAAGCGCCAGACACCGGCGGCGCCGAGGTAAGCCTCGCCTTCTGGGCGGCCCAGGTCCAAACCGCGCAAGTCGAGGTACGCCCGCAACGGCGACTCCAAGTAGCGCACAACGCCGGTCACCGGCGCGGAGGTTTGCAGGCACACCGCGAGGCCACTTTCGCCCCCACGGAACTCAAGCCCGCGGAGCACGGCGTCGGCGACCAGCAGGCCCTGGGCAGGCGAAAACCGGACGCGGGCGCCCAGCAACTCCAGCAAGCGAGGCAGGGGCGCCACCAGATGGCCGGCGGCCAACACTGGCGCTGCCTCCAGGCGAACCGAGCGCTCTCCCGCCCGCGCCTGCGCCTCCCCCGCCTGCAGCGTCACGCGCTCGCCACCACACGTGACGATCTGCAGGCCGCGGCCGTTGGCAGAGGCGGTGACCTGTGCGCCCAGCATCCGGGCGAGCGGCCCCACGGGGCCCCAGATGACGCCATCGCTGACCCGGGCCGCCGGGGTCCCGGCGAAGGTCTTGCCGGCCACGACCACCCGCGCCGGCTTGGCTTGCCCCTGAGCGCTGGGGCTGGGCAGAGCCAGGAGCGCTGACAGGAGGGCCGTCAAGGCACCCCACCGATGATTGCTGCGAAGCGGCTGCATCTAGGCCGCATTATAGGGCGAGGGGGGGGAAGAGGCAAGGGTCGAGAGAACCTAGCGGACCCACCGCCAGGGGCGCCGCTCAGTTCCAGCATGCACCGGTCGCTCTCCCAGGTGCTCATCAGGGTGATCGCCCGCCGGGCCTTGCGACGGCCTCCTTCCGAGGCGCGCTGCCACCAAGCCGATATCCACCACGGCAGCCCAGAAAGTCGGCCTCAGCGCGGCAGCGGCTCCAGGCCGAAGTACTCGCGGTAGGCCTCAATCACGGCGTAGTAGTTTTCTACGCGGACGTCCTCGTGCACCGAATGACTGTTGTGCAGGATGTGCCCGCCGGGACTGAGGCGGCCGTAGTCCAGCGACTCGCGGACTTCGCGCTTGACCTGTTCTGGCGTCCCCAAGCAGAGCGTGTAGCGGGCGTCAGTGTTGCCGAGGATGCAAAGCCGGCGGTCTATGCCCTCCTCGATGAGGCGCGGCCAGGTCATTCCCGCCGCTTGGTCTACTTCCTTGTAGCCGTCCACGCCGGAGTTGAAGAAGAAGTCTTCCTTAATGGGCCAGTGATTCCCGTCGGAGGTGTAGACAGCGAGCGCGCCGTGTTTATGCACCAGAGCGGCATGTTCCTGAATCACGGGGAGGATAAACTCCCGGTAGTGCTGGGGGGAGATGAAAGGGCCCTTGTCGCAGGAAACGTCACCCCCGATGGCAACTATCTCGTGCCCACGCCGAAGATATTCGACTGTAAGCGCGAAGTTCTTTACCTTTTCCATCTCCACCCAACGACGGAAAAGGTCCGGTTCGGTGACCATCCAGACGAATAGGAAGGGGGGATAGAAAGCGACACCAGTGCCGGCGTTGACCTCCGCCATGAAGAGCCAGTCGAACCCGTTGGCCTGCGCCATCTCCCGCACGCGGCGGTAGACGTAGAAGTTCTCTTCGGGGATCGGAGCAAGGGACGTCGGCTCCCATTCCATCAAACGCTTGCGGGTCTCCTCTTCCTCCAGACGATGGGAGTAAGGCTGCGCCACGGCAGGGCGCACCAGGTGGGTCTTCTCGTCGTACACATACTCAGTCTCGCCCAGCCGCCAACGCTTCGGGCCGGTCTTCGCAGGGCGCTCCAGTTCCCGGGGCCGGTTCATGCGCGAATGCACAATGTCCATATCAAAGAACTTGTGAATCTGAAAGATCGCCTGGGCTTCCAGTTCCACCAGTTCCTCCCAGGAGATGCCCTGGGCGAGAGCGTCCCAGTGCAGGGCGGCGTCGGTAGCGGGATTGCGCCCGCAGATGTCCCAGTAGATGGGGTGAAAGGCGCAAAAAATCTCAAAAAGGGGAGTGCGGTCCGGCTCTTCGTGGGCAAAGGCTTTTAGAACGCGTTCCCGAGATCCGGGCATGGAAACTCCTCCTACGTGGCGGGTGCACTATGGTCAAAGCAAGAGGACCCCACACCAAGCGGCGCGTCTGGGCACGACCACCTCAGCCGCCGCACCACTGCGGCCAGCGTCGGGTCCTCGTCTGCGCGATCTCGTGGGCACCCCCCAGTAACCACCGCCTGGGCGCATCGCCCAAGACACGGCGATTATACCCCATTGTCTTGCGCTGCGACAATGCTCAGCGGGCAGAGCGGAGCCGCCGTCAGGATCGCAAGGGCGCGAGGCTCGGATAGCCTTGCCCTACATTGCATCCTGTTCCAGCACTCGCACGCGGCCACCGGCGGCGAGCCGTAGGCGGTACGTGGCCCCCTCCGGCGGCGCTTGCAAAGTGACCTCCGCTGCGTCGGGCCAGGGGCGAATGGTAACGGCCTTCGCCTGGCTGTCCTGCACGAACGCGCGCACCAGGGCCTCCTTGTCCAGCCGCAGTCCGGACCAGATGGGGCCACGTTCCTGCAAGCCGGGCACCTCCGTGTTCATCACCTTGCCCCGCTCCAGGAACTTGCGGTAGGCCAGCATTTCATCATAGACGGCAACCGCGTCCTCAATCTCCTCGGTAGCGATGGACTCGTGGCCCTTGCGCAGCGGGTTGAAGATCTGCATCCCATCGGCGCCGCGCAGCCAAATGTGGCGCAGAATCTCGCGGTAACGATCCCGGCTGAGAATCGGCACGCTCTCGTCCTCCACATCCGGACAGTAGCGGTCCACCCAGGGGATACACTGCTTGTCCGGCGCCCAGCGCTCCTGGTT
>CALFVE010000293.1 GCA_937928475.1 uncultured bacterium
CACGCGAGTTACGGCTGAGTGGCAGGGCCAGGAGCGGGTCTGGCGCCTGGCCTACGCCAGCGGCCAGGACACTCTGGAGATGGGCTTCCGCACCACCTTCGAGCGCGAGGTGCTCTGGCATCAGCAGCTGAACCCCTCGCGGGTGTTCGCCTACCAGCGCGTGAACGGCGCCTGGCCCTGGCCGCCCTTGGGCATTGACTTGGACAATCCGCTGGGGCAGATGGGCAAAGCGGCGCGCCTGGAGAAAGGCGGAGCCGTACTGGAAAAAGGGGAGGGGCAGATGGGGCTGCTGCGCGTGGAGCCGGTGACGGGAACCTACGAGGGCATGAATCCCTTCCCTGACCCCATGCCCTTCGAACTGCGCACGCCCGAAGGCATGGTCGTGCGGGCGGAGGGTCCCCTGGGCTGCGGGCGAATCACGGTGCGCCCGCGCGAGGGGAGGCTATGGGTGGACTATCAGCTGCCGCCCCCAACCGGCGCGCCGGGCGAAGCGCAACTCCAGGCCCGCCTGCCCGAACTCTACGCGCCCGACCAAGACGTGGTGGCGGCGCAGCGGCATGCGGCGCGGGCGCTGCTTGTCTCCGGCTTGCCCCAGGCCCCTACGGTAGTGCTCAACGGCGCGCCGCTGACTGAACCGCTGGCCCGCTTCGAGGCGGGCGGCCGGACCTGGTGGCGCGTCCCCATTGTGCGGGAGATGCCGGTGCGCCCCAGCGTCTTCGGCGGGTAGCCGCCGGATTCCGGTCCCGGCGCGGAGAGCGCAGGCGTCTTGCCTTTCCTGCCTCACCCCGGCCCCTCCCCCTCCAGCAGAGGGGAGCGAGGAACCGCCACCTCCGGCGAGGCAGACGGGCGGGATTCACTCGCCGCAGGCGGCGGGTTCATCGCGGCCTCTCCGGGGCAGGGGACGCTGGGTTCCCTCCGCGTAGCGCAGGCTTCCAGCCTGCGTCCCCAGACGGAGGACAGGCAAGGATGCCTGCCCTACGCGGGGGGAAAGGGGGTGGGGCCAGGCCAAGGGCTACTCGCCGGCTGCATGCCTGCCCTACGCGGGGGGAGAGGGGAGAATCGCGCTAGCCTTTTCTGCGGGCGGGAAGGCGCGGCCGACAGCGGGCTGAGTGCCCGACTGCTCGCGGGGCGCAGCACCACTGCAACGGGTCGCGGGTCGCTTGCCTCCGGCCGTCTGGTTATGCGGCTTCCTGGGCGGGCGACAGGACCGCTCGGGGAGGACCACCACCTATGAACCGCCTGACTCGCACGCTGCTGATGTCGCTCGTGGCCAGCCTGGCGCTGGGCGCCGCTCACGCCGCTCGCGAATATGCTCTGGTAGATCAGGGGCAGGCCCGGGCCCGGATCGTGTTGGGTGCGCAGGCCAGTTGGCAGGATCAATTCGCAGCCCGCGAGTTGCAGCGGCATGTCAAGGAAATGACCGGCACCGCCCTGCCCATTCAGAGGGTAGCGACCGGGGCTTCCTCGCGTGACCTGCTCATCCTGCTGGGGCGACCGGAGACGCACGAGTGGATTCAGCGCCTGGCCGCCGCCGGCTCGCTCGCCCTCGATCCGGCCGACCTGACCCCGGAGGGCTTTGTCATCAAGACTACTACATGGCAAGGGCAGCCCTGCCTGGTCCTGGCCGGGGTGACGGACGTGGGTACCGTCTACGCGGCCTACGACCTCCTGGAACGCTTCGGGCGCGTGGGCTTCTTCCGCTACGAGGAGCACATTCCGAAGCGCCGCAGCTTCGCCGTGCCCGAGTGCGACCTGCGGGAACGGCCCTACTTCCGGGTGCGTCCACATGGCGGTCAGTACCATTACTTCGGTATCCACTTCTTCAGCGAGAAGCAATGGGAAGAGGACCTGCAGTGGTACGCCAAGTACCGCCTGAATCAGCAGAACTACCCGCCCGGTCCCAACGCGCACAGCCAGGTGGATGCTCTGCTCTGGCAACGCTTGGGCATCGGGGAGGCACAGCCGCAGACCCCCCGCGAGCGTACCCCGGGAGAGGCGCTAGCCATGCTCAAGCGCCTGGCCCGCTACGGAGCGCAACTGGGCATTCGCGCGCCTCTTTACACTACCGAGGGTCAGATCCCTCGCGAGATGGTGCAGCGGTTCCAGGAGAAGTACCCCGAAGTACGCTGCCTCAGCGTCCCCGGTTCGCTGGGGGCTGATGTCTACGTCCATCCTGCCGACCCCATGTGGCTACGGCTCAATCAACTCCGCCTGGAAACGTACATCGAGGCCTTTGGGGACAGCCGAGTCTACTACCTGCCCGCTCCTCCTGCTGAGCGGTCGCCGGGGGACACACCCGAGGAGAAAGAGGAATACGCCCGCGCCTATGCCGAGGCGGTGGGCAAACTGGCGAAGTGGGCGGAAGCCGAGCATCCCGGGGCGCTCTGGGTCCTGGACGGCTGGGCCTTCGCCAACCGCTCCTACTGGCAGCCCTACCGCGTGGAGCGGCTGCTGAAATCGCTGCCCGAACGCCTCAACCTGGTGATCCTAGACTACCCGGCCGAGGAAGAGGCCGGCTACCACTACAACAACTACTGGTTCGGACGACCCTGGGCCTTCATGGCCTTCAATTCCATGAACGCCAACTCCGCCGCCCACGGCGATGTGCACAGCCTCATGGGCAAAGTTTTCCGAGTCCTTTGCGACCAGCGAGCGCAGCAGATGATCGGCTTCGGCTACTACACGGAAGCGCGCGACTACGCGCCCTTCTACAAGGACCTGGCCTGCCACCTCGCCTGGAATCCGTTCCGCCGCCTCGAGGAATTCCTGGTGGACTACTGCGAGCGGCGCTATGAGCCGGAGTCCGTGCCGGCCATGGTGGCGTGTCACCAGAAACTGCTGCAGACCGTCTATGGCCCGCAGAGCGATACGCACCTGACCGACGGCTTCCGCACCTGCCTGTTACAGAATCCGGTCTACTGGTATGAACTGGGCGGCAACTGGGTGCCCTTTGACGACCTGCAGGGGCGGGTGGTGGCTCAGCGGCGGCACTGGGCCCCGCTGCTCCGCGAGGCTCTGGCCGAGGCGCTCTCCGCGGGGGCGCGGGAGAAGGACAACGTGGCCTACCGCCGGGACCTCGCCGACCTCATGCGCTCCTATGTCCACGCCCGCATCAACGAGGACATTTGGGAGGCAGCCGAGGCCGCCCGCGCCGGGGATCGGGTCGAGTTTGAGAAGCGGCAGGCCCGCATCGGACGCCTGTTCGACTACCTGCTCCTGGCCATCAACACCGTCTCCGACCGCTGGGAGTTCGGCGTCGCTGCCCTGGTGAAAGACTTCGAGGACGCGCCGCTGCATTTCACTCCCGAGGAGATCCGCCACCACCTGTATTACGTAACCTTTGGCGGCGATCGCATCTACGACTACGCGCGTAGCGACCGCTATGAGATGATTCGCGATATCTACCGGCCGATGACCGAGGCCTACCTCCAGGCCTGCGGCGCGCTGCTGGCAGAAGGAGGTCGAGGCCTGCCCAGCGACGAGGTACGCTCTCGTCTGCAAGAGGAGGTCTATCGGCCGGCGGTAGAGGCTCTCATCAAGGGGCCCTGCCCGCCGCCGCTTGATCCGCCCGATGCCGTGGCGGCGGCCAAGCGTTTCCTGGAGGCAGTAAGGAAGGGGGAGATTTAGGCACCCCGAGGTGCTTTGGGGGCGGGCCTAGTGCGTGCTGCAACCCGGCGCGGCGGGCGGTGGCTCCCTAGCCGCCCCGCGCGCAGGCTCGGGACTCGGCCGCCCTCGGCTGTGAGGGAAGACGGTCAAGACTACCCTCGCGGCGCCGGCAGCGGGACCTGGGCGATGTCCCCCATCGGTGTGCCGCTCGCGTTCTCCAAAGCCAAGCGTACGGCCGCGGCTCCCGCCACGCCTGATATCGCCTGGTCAATCACCACCGCCGCACTCGGCGTCGCTTTGATGGCAATCGGCTCGCCTAGCCGTTGCCCGGAGGCATCCAGCAGCGTGATGACCACCTTCCCCGGCGCGAAGACCCCCAGCCGCCCCCGCAGCCGCAAGCCCTCCCCCTCCGGCTTCAGCGTCAGCGCCTCCCCAATCGCCGCTGTCTCGCTCGCCTCCACGATCGGCCCGGGCAGCACGGTCGCGTACCAGTCCTGGGCGAGCACGAGCACGCCTCCGGCTTTGATTTCCTCGGTCGCGCTCGCGGTCAAGAGCTCTACCCAGGCTTCTCCCGCTTTCGCTTCAGTAGTGCGCACGCGCACGGGCGCGCCCTCCGCGTATTCTCCGGTCGGCGAGGCGATGAAGCGCCGCACCAGCGCATGACCGCCCGAACTCTCCGCGTAGCCCAGCCAGCCGCTGCGCACATTGGCGGCGACCTCCCCGGCCTTGCCCTTGTAGGCGACCTCCAGCAACCGCCCCAGTCCACCGGTGGCGAACTGGCTCGTGTCGCCCTCGTTCAGCCGGCTCCAGAAGCCTTCGCGATGTTCACGGGTGGGGGTCAGGGGCAGGTACAGCCGCACCTGGCCCGAAGGAGCCACCTTGTCGGGCGCTCCCACCAGTTGCGTAACCGTCTCTAGCGCGCACTTGAGCGGCTGCTTGCCGGTGTTCTCCAGCGTGTCGGTCACCTGCAGGCGCGTGCTGCCCGCATACAGCCGCAGGAGGCGAGTGAGCCTCAGCCCGACCTGCTTATCTTCTGGCCCCAGCAACTCGACCTCGGCGTAGATGCCCCGCGCCGTGAGCACTTCACCCTTCCAGGCCCCCGTCGTCAGTGGCGCGGGCGTCCCGCCTGCGCTGGTGCCTGGGGGGACCGCGGCTCCCTCCCCTGCCGGCCGTGGTAAGGCCTCGCTCCCCTCTCCTGCCAGGAGAGGGGCCGGCGGTGAGGCCCCACTCTCGATGACCCTCACCACCTCTCCGCCTTCCGTCGTTCGGCCGCCGTTCTGCTGCTGTTCTGCCGCCGTTGCGCTACTGGTATGCAGGTACTCAAACGCTCCCAGGCGGTAACTGACGATCCTTCCCTCCGCGCCGGGCAGGGCCACTACCGTGACCAGACCGTTGCTCAGTTGCAGCGCCCGCTGCCCCCGGTAGTCAATCTCCTGGGCTTGCGCCTCGCTCGTGGCCTGCAGTGGTTGCGGGAAGGCCTCGCCCATAATGCGCGGCTCGCTGCGCTCCCTGGAGGTTACCAGGCCTCCGGGCGTGGCGCTCCCGCACCCGGCGAGCGCCACCGGCGCGCCGATCATCGCCAGCGCGAAAAGCCCAGCCCATGCTGATTCACGCATCGCCCATCCCTCCCGGACGATAGATACCTGCACAGACGTCCCTCCGACCCGACGGGTTCCCCGGCTCCCCCTGCACGGCAAGGACTACGCCTCCCGCCGCTCCGCGCTGTAGGCCGCGGGTTCACTCCTGAGCCCCGGACCTGGTGCTGTCCGGCTCCCCTCTCCCCAGTACGCGTCTGCACCCACGCAGGAGAGCGCCCCGGGGGAGGCCAACCCGCCCCGTCCCCCTTACTCCTCCCAGCCCATCTTCCTCAGGCGGATCGTCTCATCGGGTCGCGTGGATATGCGCTCGACTTCGGTCTGGGGCAGAAAATGCGGCCCCCCAAAGGCCATCGTCCCCGCCAGCATCCGTGCCGTCTTCACCGCCATCTGGGTGGTGGTCAGCACCTCCTCCACCGTCCGCCCCGGCACGATCAGCCCGTGGTTTTGCACCAGGATCATGCGAGGCAGCGCGGCTTCCTCCTCCACGTATGCTGCCACCGCGTCCCGCACCGCCCGGGCCATCTCCAGGCCCGGATCGGTATAGGGCACCCAGCAGGTGCGCGCTCCGCAGAAGATGATCTCCTCCGGCGTCAGGCGTCCCCCCAGAGCCAGTTCCCTCCCGCGCTGCGAGCAGGTGAGGGCGTTGATCGCCGTGGGGTGGGTGTGGCCCACAAAGCGCACCGCCTCGTAGCAGAGCAGGTAGGCGTGCATCATGGTCTCCACCGAGGGGCGCAGGCCCGGCGGCTCCATCGCTGCGACGGTCAGCGTCGCGGTCACCGCCTCGTCGCTGCTTTGCTCCGAGGCCAGCAGGTCCAGCACCGGGGCGAAGCGCACCCGCACGTAGCCTTCCGGCCCCGCGCCAGCCAGTTGCACGCCACTGGCCTTGACCCAGAAACTCTCCTCGTCAATCCGCGCCGAGGTGTTTCCCTCTCCCATGATGACGCAATCCCACTCCGGCCGGGCCAAGGTCCGGGACATCTGCACCAGTTCTTCGAGGACTGCACTTGCACTCAAAGCGGTTGCTCCTTCTGTCTCGCTCCGGGCTCCCCCAGCGCTGCCGCTCTGCCCCCTACCGCACTGACTGAAGCCACCGGACCGCCAGCGTGCCTTCGCCACCCTTCCGCTTTCCGCAGCGCCCGCTCGGCCGCCTTGCGGTCCCAGTTGATCAGGTCCGCCTCTTCCAGCAGCCGCGCCAGGTGCTCGCGGCCCTCACTGTCTCCCAGCACGGTCAGCGCATAGGCCGCGTCAAAGCGCACCGCCTCGTCATCTTCCTTGAGCGCCTCGTGAAGCACCTCCGCGCCCTGAGCGTCCCCGTAGCGGCTAAGGGCAAGCGCGGCGGCGAAGCGCACCTGGCCTTCCGGATCCCGCAAGCAGGAGACCAGGACGGGGAGGGCTCGCTTGCGCCGGCGGTTGCCCAGCACTGTGCACACCGTGGCCCGCACCAGCGGCTCGGGGTCCTGCAGGCCCGCCAGCAGGCCGTCCAGCGCCTTACCGCCCCGTATCTTCTCCAGGGCCAGCGCCGCGCAGGAGCGCACAAACCACACCGGGTCCTTGATCAGCACTTCGGTAAGCGGCCCGGCGGCCGGCTTGGCGCGCAGATCCCCCAGAGCAAAGGCGGCTCGGTAGCGCACCCCGGCCTCAGCATCTTGCAGTGCCGCGATCAGCGGCTCGACCGCGCGCGGATCGCCGCTCTCCCCCAGGCGGGTCGCGGCCTGCGCTCGCACCTTGGGGTCCTCCGAGCGCAGGTCTTGCACCAACTTCTTGAATTTGGGCTTCTTGCGCTTCGCCATCGTCTGCCCCCGCTTCCTGTCAGGGTGCCCACCTCCGCCGTACCGCCGGCGCGAGGAAAACTTTCCCTGTCTTCCGCACCCGGACCTTCTCTCCCTTCGCCGACGGCGGGCTTCCCGCCCCCAGCGCTGAGGAATGGCCCGATTGGCATCGCCATGCGGTTCTCACGCCACCGCCCGCTTTTTCCCTCCCAGCCGCTGGCCTCGCTGGGTGTCGCAGTCTCCTAACCCCCGGGATCCTCTGCGCTCCTGGGCACGGGTGGCCGCCAGCCCTCCGGCTTGTGCCCCCAGTGGCGGCGCGGCGGCGAGACATACAGGGGCACGTAGTTGGCGAAGCGCGACCCTATCTTCGCCGAAGAGGCGGCATTGTCTCCGGTGCAGACGTCAAACCGGTCCCGACCTTTGACAGCGCTCCCGGTGTCCTCTACCACCAGCACTTGCTGCACCGGGTCTCCCATCCAGATGACGCTGCCCGGGCCCCAGTAGACGGGGTCGGCCGCGCAGATGCCCCAGCGAACGCGCGTACCCCAGCGGGTGTAAGGGCCACCGCCGTCGGCATCGCGGCTGCTGTAACCGGTGATGCGGGCGCGGCGCATCGGTTCGGCCAGGGCCTTCACCAGCAGCGGCAGCACCCAATCGCGGCTTTCCGTGGACTTGCCCGCGCGCATAGCGGCAATGACCCCTTCCAGGGGGTGGCCAAAGATGCGGTTCGCGGGCGGAGCAAAGGGCAGGGGGATGAGGTATTCGGACTCGGGGTCCGGTGGAGGTAGCGGGGTCGGGGCGACCGCCGCCGTATCGGCAGCGGACTGGCTCTCAGCAGGCTGAGCCGCGTAGTTGGCGGTCAGCCAGCCGGAGAGCAAAAGCACTGCGGCGGCGGCCAGCGACACCGTTCGCCGCATGAGACGCGGTTGTCGCTGATGGGGCATACAGGTTGTGCTTGAGGTACACATAATGGCAAGGGGTGGTTCGGCCCAGGAAAGCGGGGAAGCCCGCGCCGTCCTTCTCAGGGGAGAGGGCTCAGTCTGCGGAGACCCGCAGACGCGCGGCGAGGCAAGCGGAGCACGCAGCGAAGCAGGGAGGGAGAAGGTGCAGCGGCAAACGGCAGGTGGGCCCCGGCGGTCAGGCTGCCGGGCTAGGGAGGAGGCGGACGGGGGCCGTCCGCCCGAGTCAGGGGAGACCGAACCGGTTTTCCGTGCGGGTCAGGGCCCGCTGCTTGGGTGCCGGGCAATCCTCCCGGCCGGCCGAGACCCGCAAGGGAAGTTGGGGCTCACTCCTTTCAGTATCGTGCAGCTGAGATGTCTACGCAGGCACCAACAGGCGGCATCATAGCCGCATGCCCTGCGGAAGTCAAGCCCGGTCGCCAATCTACAGCACGCGGATCCCGGTCCCGCTGGGCGTGCCGGGAAGGACGAAGCCCGGGAAGACGCAAACTACGGTGCCCGTGTGGAGCGCAAACTGTGTAGCCGCATGCACAGGTGAGGCAAGACAGGCGAGACGCCTGCGCTACCGGGAAGGGGGTGCCGCAGCGGGCGAGCAGGAGGCCTCGACCCCGGCGGAAGCGGTTTGACACTCCGCGCCGGGCGGTGGTATACTGACCAGCAGGCGGGGCCGGTCCGGTCCCGCGTTTGTCTATGTACGGGTAGAGGCTAGGCCTCGCCCGGAGCGGTGGTCACTCGGTGGTCGCCCGCCTCGCACGGTGCAGGCGTGAGACCGCTACAGCAGGAGAGAAGATGGGGCCGGAGCATCCCCACTACGAAACCATCCAGCAAGTCAACCGTCAGATGCAGCGCATGTGGGTCACCTGGGGGCTGATTCCCCTGGGCCTGGCCTTCATGCTCCAAGTGATCATGTCCCTGCTGCGGCCGGGCTCCGGCGTGACGGGTCCGGAGCAGTTGGCTCTCGGCTTTAAGGGGGTCATGGCCGCGGGCGCAGCCCTGTTCCTGATCGGCTTTTGGCTGGACGGGCGCTGGACGGAAGCCCAGCGCCTAGCCAAAGCCATCTACCGCGCCGCCGGCGGTAACGGCCACAAGCCCACCCGACGCGAACTGGCCGAGTACGCCGACCTGGCCATGGAAAGCCTCATGCTATCGGTCAAGGCCCTGACTATCATCGGCCTGCTCATCGGCCTCGCCGCAGTGCTGGCCGCTGCGGCTGGCTTGCAGTTCGGCTACTCGATTCAGATGCTATTGCTGGCTCTGGCCTTCCAACTGTTCATCTACTCGCGGCATCCCTACTACCGGGAAGTAATGCTGGCGGCGCTGAACGGAGAGTTGGAGGTAGAGGACAAGAAGAAGAGGTAGTGGCGAGTGGTCAGCAGCCACCAATTCGCGGCCTCTCCCCCCGACCTGCCCTAGCCATAGCCTTACCCGATGGGTGTCGCTGCGGCTCCTTGATCTAGTGCCTTTCGGACCACGCCCATGCGCTACCGCCGTCCCCGAGGAGTCAATGATATTACCCCTGCCGAGGTGGGCCGCTGGCAATATGCGGAGGCCACCTATCGGCACCTCTGCCGCCTTTATGGCTACCAGGAGATCCGCACGCCTATCTTCGAGCAGACGGAACTGTTTATCCGGGCAGTCGGCGAAGACACCGACATCGTCAGCAAGGAGATGTACACCTTCCAGGACCGGGGCGGCCGCAGCCTGACCCTGCGCCCGGAGGGAACCGCGCCGGTAGTGCGCGCCTTCCTGGAGAACAACCTCCAGGGCCAGGATCGCGAGCGCCTGGTCAAACTGTACTACCTCGCCCCTATCTTCCGCTATGACCGCCCCCAGGCCGGGCGCTACCGGCAGCACCATCAGGCCGGTGCCGAGGCCCTCGGCTCGGCCAATCCGGCGGTGGACGCCGAGATCGTCGCTCTCTCGCTGAGTTTCTACCAGGCCCTAGGGATTGAGCAGGTTACGCTGCTACTGAACTCGGTGGGGTGCCCGGCGTGTCGGCCCCGACATCTGGAACGCCTGCGGGCGAACGTGCAGCCGCATCTGAGCGAGATGTGCGCGGACTGCCGCTGGCGCTTCGAGGCCAATCCCTTGCGCCTGCTCGATTGCAAGCAGGAGCGGTGCCGGGAGATCACCGCGACGGCCCCCAGCATGATCGAGATGCTCTGCGGCGAGTGTGGCGAACATTTCGCCGGCGTGCAAGAGGCCCTAGATACCCTGGGCATTGCCTACACGCTGGAGCCGCGCATCGTGCGGGGGCTGGACTATTACACCAAGACGGCCTTCGAATTCGTGGCACCGGGCCTGGGCGCGCAGGACTCGATCGGCGGCGGCGGGCGCTATGACGGGCTGGTGGAGCAGTGCGGCGGGCCCCCCACGCCGGGCGTCGGGGTCGGCATCGGCCTGGAGCGCGTGCTAATCGCGCAGGAAACCGCCCTTTCCGGTGGCGCAGGCGTCTCGCCTCCGCGTAGCGCAGGCTTCCAAGCCTGCGTCACGTCCGTCGGTAGGCTCGGCATCTCGCCCGCCTACGAGCGCGAGGGTGTCTTCGTCGTAGCCCTGGGCGAAGAAGGTTGGCGGCCGGGCCTGGCGCTCTGCCAGGAGTTGCGCCGGGCCGGTCAGGTGGCCGAGATTGACTACCGGCGGCGGAGCCTGCGGGCGCAACTGCGCTTCGCCGACGCCGAAGGCTTCCGCTGGGCGGCAATCCTAGGCGGCGATGAGGTAGCGCAAGGAATGGTCACGCTGCGAGACCTGGTGAGCGGAGAGCAAGAGGCGGTGCCCAGAGCAGGACTCTTGTCGCAGCTTCAGCGAGAGAGCGAGGCTCGCCCATGACCTGCCCGGGCTGTGGAAGGACCGCCAGCGGAAGTGAGCCCCCCGCGCGGTGCCCCACGTGCGGCTTTCCGGTGGGGCAACTGCGGATGGTGCTGCTGCGGCTGTACATGGTCACCGGCGCTTTCTTCCTGAGCGTGCTGGTGTATGCGGCGGTCGTGGCGCTAGTGCGTCCCGAAGGGGCCGCGCAGGTGGAGGGAGACCTGGTACAGGCGGCGCCGTATGTGGCGCTGGGCGTAGCGGGAGCACTATTCGTTGGGATGATGCGTTGGGCTCAGGTGGCGGAAGAACTGACGCCGCAGGCGGCGGCCCAGCAGGTCGTGATCCAGGCGGCGATGGCCGAGGGGCCTGCGGTGCTGGGGCTGGTGGCTTATTTCCTTACCGGCAGGACCCAGGATTTTGTCATCCCGCTGGCCGGGTCACTGGTGCTCTTCGCGACCCTGGCGACGCGGATGCCCAGGATAGGTATGGCGATTAGACGGTACATGTACCGGCAGTGGGAGGAGAGGCGGGGCAGGTAGGGGCACCGCTCCGACGAAGTAGACGCATTGACCACGCGGCGGAAACGGCGGGCGGAACTGAAGTTCGGCCCTACAGCAGAGATGCGACAGGAGAAGTCCGGATGGCGGAAGGAATAGCCTTTCTCAAACGCAACTGCATCTGCGGCGTGCTGGGCATGGACTACGTGGGCCGGGAGGTCATCCTCAACGGCTGGGTCAATCGCCGGCGCGACCACGGCGGACTCATATTCGTGGATCTGCGCGACCGCTCGGGCATCGTCCAGGTCGTCTTTGACCCCTCTCATGCGCCCGAGGCTCACGCCATCGCTCAAGAGGTACGCACCGAGTACGTGCTAGCCGTGCGGGGCATCGTGCGCAAGCGGCCCGCCGGCACCGAGAACCCCGAACTCCCCACCGGAGAGGTGGAAGTGGTGGCGCGGGAGGCGGAGGTACTCAACCCCTCCGAGACCCCGCCTTTCTCCCACCAAGACCGCACCCAGACCGACGAGTTCATCCGCCTGAAATACCGCTATCTCGACCTGCGCAGCCCGCGTATGCAGGCCAACCTGGAACTGCGCCATCTCGCCGCCCAGACGGTGCGGGCCTTCCTCACCGAGGAGGGGTTCTGGGAAGTCGAGACGCCTATCCTCTTCAAGCCCACGCCCGAGGGAGCGCGCGACTACCTCGTGCCCTCGCGGGTCAGCCCCGGCAACTTCTATGCCCTGCCCCAGTCGCCGCAGACGCTCAAGCAACTGCTCATGGTGGCCGGCGTCGAGAAGTACTTTCAACTGGCGCGCTGCCTGCGCGACGAGGACCTGCGCGCCGACCGCCAGCCGGAGCACACGCAGATTGACATGGAGATGTCTTTCGTGGAGCCGGACGACATCTTCGACGTGGTGGAGCGGATGCTGCAACGGCTCTTCCAGGAGACCATCGGAGCCGAACTCAAGATCCCCTTCGAGCGAATTACCTACGCGGAAGCGCTACGCCGCTTCGGTACCGACAAGCCCGATATGCGCTTCCCCCTGGAACTGGTGGACCTGACCGACCTCGTAGCGAATTCCCAGTTCCAGGTCTTCTCCCGCACCGTGGCGAGCGGCGGGCAGGTCAAGGGGATCAACGCCAAAGACTGTGCCTGCTATACGCGCAGCCAACTGGACAACCTCACCGACTTCGCCAAGCAACACAAGGCGCAAGGGCTGGTCTGGCTCCTGGTTAAGGAAGGGCCGGTCTTGGAGTCGCCGGTAGCCAAGTTCCTGAGCGAGGAGGAACAGGCCGGCCTGATCGAGCGCTTCCAGGCCCGTCCTGGCGACTTGCTTCTGATCGTGGCTGATCAGCCGGCGATCGTTGCGGAGAGCCTGGACTGGCTCCGCCGGGAGATGGCGCGGCGCATGGGCCTGATCCAGCCCGGCGCTTGGAAGCCGCTGTGGGTGGTGGAGTTCCCCATGTTCGCCTGGAACGAGGAGGAGAAACGCTGGGAAGCCGAGCACCATCCCTTCTGCATGCCTCACCCCGACGACCTGGACCTGCTCGACACCGATCCGGGCCGGGTGCGGGCGCAGTCATACGACCTGGTAATCAACGGCGTCGAACTGGCCAGCGGCAGCATCCGGATTCACCGCCGCGACATCCAGCAGAAAATCTTTGATCTGTTGGGCATCACCCCGGAGGAAGCGGAGAAGCGCTTCGGCTTCCTGCTCAAGGCCTTCGAGTACGGCGCGCCTCCGCACGGAGGCATTGCGCCGGGCTTTGACCGCCTCGTGATGATGCTGGCCGGAGAGGAAAACATTCGGGAGGTCATCGCCTTCCCTAAGACGCAACGCGCCCAGTGCCTGATGAGCGGCGCGCCTTGCGAGGCGGACCCGCAGGCGCTGCGAGAGTTGCATATCAAGGTGGAGTTACCGCCGCAAGAGTAGGGAGGGTAAGTCGGAAGTCGGAGGTGGAAAGTCGAAGGTCGGAAGTCGGCAGTTCGGAGGGGACAGGGCGGGCATTGTGCTAGGGCGCGGTGCCCGCGGTGTGCTCTTGACCCTCGGCTTGGCGCCGCGTATCATTGGGGGAACTAAGTGCGGGACGATGGAGAAGGATGCAGGATGGCGCAAGACGTGATGACAGCCAAGCAGGCGGCGGAATTCCTGCAGACGAGCCGCGATACCCTTCTGCGCAAGGCCCGCGCCGGCGAGTTGCCCGCGGCCAAACTGGGCCGGGAGTGGCGCTTTCGGCGGGAGGATCTCGACGCGTGGCTGCGTGCTGGGGGTGACCGATACGAAGCCCTCGTTGACACCGCCATGGACGAGGAACTCCGCGAGCGGATGCGGGAGGACACCGGTGAGCGGATTCCGCTGGCGGAGGTCATGGCAAGGTCCCCCGCGTGAAGTATTCCATCACGCTGACTCCCCGGGCTGCGAAGGACGTGGAGGGCCTCGTCCAGAAAGCCCGCAAGAGCGTCTACGCAGCTTTGACACTCTTGGAGGATCATCCCCGTCCCCCCAGCGCGAAGAGCCTTAAGAGAGACCTTGCGGGAAACTACCGCATGCGGGTTGGGGATTACTGCATCAGCTACTCGATGGACGACCAGGCCCGTATGGTGACTGTCTAGCAGATTGGCGACCGGAAGCGCTTCTACCAGGAAGCCAGGCGGAGACGGACATGAGCGGTGTCCGTCTGGCGTGCCTTTGAAAGGCCGGCGCGCGCTGAGGGAGGCAGCGAACCATGGGAGACAACGCCAAGCGGAGCCATGGTTGGGGGCTGGCGGCTCTGGTGGCAGGAGCGCTATCCTGGGTGGCAAACGGGCTGGCTGATGAACCCCACCTGGTGGTGGTAGCGGCGGGCGCCGGCTTGGCATGCGGCCTGCTGGCGCTCCTGAATCCGCGAGAGTGGAAGATCGCTGCGGTGCTGGGGATGGCGCTGTCCGCCTGGGCACTGCTGACCCTACCGACGTTGGCGGGACCTTTTTCGGTCTGACCCGCTGCCGCTGCTAGCCCGCTGGCTAATGAGGCATGCTGCCACTGACAACTCGTCCTCGCCGGTCGTCCAGGTGGAGCATGTGGACTTCGCCTGGGACGGCAATGAGGTGCTGCGTGACTGCAACCTGGAGGTCACGGAGGGCCAGTTCCTCGGCCTGCTGGGGCCCAACGGCGGCGGCAAGACCACGCTCTTGCGCTTGATCCTGGGCGAACTCGTGCCCCAGCGAGGGCGAGTGCTGGTCTTCGGCAAGGAGGCCCATCGCCTGGGCCGCGGGCGCCATCTCATCGGTTACGTTCCCCAGCGCGAGCGCGCCGAGGTCAACTTCCCCGCGACCGCCCTGGACACGGTGGTGATGGGCACCTTTTCCAGTCTCGGCTTCGGGCGACGGGTGCGCCGGGCTCAGCGGGAGGCCGCCTTGCGCATCCTTGACCGTTTGGGCCTCGCCGAAGTCGGCCACAAGCCTCTCCGCGAACTTTCCGGCGGCCAGCAGCAGCGCGTATTCGTGGCCCGCGCCTTGGTCGCCCAGCCTCGCTTGCTCTTGCTCGATGAGCCCACCGTGGGTATTGACATCGCCGGCCAGGAATCCTTTTACCAGCAACTGCATCAACTTCAGGCAGAGATGGGCCTGACGGTGATTATGGTGACCCACGACATGGACCACATCCGCCACGTCGCCGACTGGCTGGCTTGCGTGTGCCGAGAGATTCACTGGCACGGCCCGGCAGAGACCATCTCCCGTGAGGAACTTCAGGAGGCCTGTGAACTGGGCGCCTACGACGAGCACGTCAGAACCTTCCACCTGAGGGAGGGGGAGCGAGGGACTGATAATTGATGATTGACAATTGATAAGTCGGGAGGCAGGGGGGCGCCGGCCCGAGGCACGCAACGAGCGGGGGCCTCTGCCAATTAGCAATTATCAGCTGTCGTTCATCAATTCCGCCTTCTATGCAAGATCCCGGTTTCTGGCAAGCCCTCGCTCAGTTCGCCTTCATGCGCCAGGCGCTGCTCGCGGCGGTGATCGTGGGCGGCCTGTGCTCGGTGCTCAGCGTCTACGTCGTCTTGCGAGGGATGGCTTTCATCGGCCAGGGCATCTCGCACGCGGCTTTCGGTGGCATCGCCCTGGGCCTTTTGCTGTTCGGTTCGGGCGCCACGCAGAGCCTGGGCACGAGCCTGGTCACTGCCGCCTTCTGCCTGGTGGTGGCCGTGCTCATCGGGGTCGTCTCGCGTCGCGGGCGGCTATCGGCCGACAGTGCCATCGGCATCTTCTTCGCCTTTTCCATGGCACTGGGCGTGCTCTTCGTGGCCCTGCGGCGGCTGTACACTGCCGACCTGATGACCTACCTTTTCGGCTCGATCCTGGCAGTCACACGCCAGGACCTCCTGCTCATGACCGCTCTGGCGGCGCTGATTCTCGGCTTCATCGCGCTCTCTTACAAAGAACTGATCTATTTCTCCTTTGACCAAGAGATGGCTTGGGCGGCCGGGTTGCCGACCGGTTTGTTGCACTATGCGCTGCTCGCCATGCTGGCGCTCACCATCGTTGCCTCGGTGAAGGTGATGGGTGTCGTACTGGTGAGCGCCTTCCTGGTCATACCTGGCGCGACCGCCCGCCTGCTCTGCGGACGCTTCGGGAGCACGATGGCGGTGGCGGTGGCCTTCGGGCTGCTGTCTGCCTTCGCCGGCCTTTACGTCTCTCACCTCTACGACGTACCCACCGGCGCGACCATCGTGATTACGCAGTTCCTAGGCTTCGCAGTCGCCTGGCTGTGGTCCGTGCGGCGCTAGAGCCTGCGCCGGCAGGGCAGCCAGGAAAAGTTCGACCGTGTTCTGTGCAGGCTTCTGCCCCGACCGGGGCACAAGGGAGCGAGGCCTCATGGCTGTCGAGCGAATCTACGTGATCCTGCAGGCCCTACTCTGGTTTGCCGTGGTCTTCGTGGTGGGATGGGGAGCGCTGCTGGCCGCCTCGGGGGCCGATCGGCAACTCACACTGTCCGTGACCATGGGGGCGCTCATTCTCCTGGCCTGGCTGGGAACCTCGGTAGGTCAGATGCG
>CALFVE010000294.1 GCA_937928475.1 uncultured bacterium
GCTTTCCCTGGTGCGGGCCACGCGGGAGTGGTGGACGCCGCACTACCAGGTACGGGCTCCCCGCGGGGTCCTGCTGCTGAGCGATCCCCAGGAAGCGCGGAACCTCCAGGCGACCCTAGATTTCATCACAAATCACACCCAGGAGGGCGATTATCTGTTCGTCACGCCCTGGTTTGCGCCGCCGCTGTATGCGCTCACCAACCGGCGCAATCCGACGTACTACGACTCCCTGGTAGACCCGATCATCCTCCCCTCGGCGGAAAAGCAGCAGGGAATCTGCCGCGACCTGCTTGCCAAAGGCACCCGGGTGGTGGTTCACTATCCTTATTGGGGCTTTGACGACAAGCCGCACCAGCAGTTTCTGGCCGCTTGCCCGCTGGTGCAGGAGTGCTTGGACCGGCACTACCGGCGCGTGGCCACCTACGGAAGGTACTGGCTATATGTTCTCCGCGAGCACTGAGGCGCTAGTCTTCGACTTCGACGGCACGCTGGTGGCCTCGCACATTGACTTCGGTCTGATGCGGCGGCGGGTGCTGGAGCACCTGCAGGCCTGGGGTCTGGGGCCGGACGCGGCCGCGAGCCGGCTCATCCTGGAGGCGGTCGCTTGGGCCCGGGACGCTTTGGCCCGCACTTCCCCGGAGCAGGCGGAGCAGTACTACCGGGAGGCCCAGCAAATCATCTGGGAGGTGGAGCGACCTTTCTGCGAGGCGGCTGTGCCTTATCCCGGTGTCCCGGAGAGCCTGGCGCGGGCCAGGGCGGCCGGGCTGCGCCTGGGCATCATCACCCGCAACTCCCGCGCCGGAGTGGACCTCGTGCTGGCCCGCCATCCCTTGCCGATAGAGGCCATCGTCACTCGGGAGGACGTGGCCGAGGTCAAGCCGCATCCCCAGCACTTGCGCTTGGCCCTCGAGCGCCTAGGGGTGGCGCCCGACGCCGCCTGGATGATCGGCGATCATCCCACTGACATCATCTGTGGCCGAGCCGCCGGGACCAAGACCGGGGCCGTGCTGACTACCGGGACTGCCGCAGAGGAGTTCCGCCGTCTGGGCGCCGACCTGATCTGCGCGACTACGCCGGAGTTGCTGGCGTGCCTGCTCGCGCCCGGACGGCCCGGACCTGCGGCCCAGCCTGCTTCTCTCGCCCCGTCCTGAACCGGGAAGAGGTGTATCGCCGTGCTGCTTCGCGCCTCCAAACCGACCCTCACTCCCTTCGGTTTGCATCACGGGGAGTCTTTGCGCTTCACGCTGCGCAGTGGCGCAGTCTGGGAAATGACACTCCTGGACACCTCTGCGGAGGTCATCGCGCGTGACTACGCCCGCTACGGCAATCCCGATACCGGCCACGGGACGGGCGACATCTCGGCCTACGCCTTCTCTTGTGCGGTCCGCATCAACGGGCATGACTACACCCTGCGGCGCGAGGTGGGCACGCAGGCCAGCTTCTACGAGCCCTGGGAGATAGACGGACTGCACCTGTGGTTCGACGCGGCCGCCTGCATCTTTACCCAGGCGGGGGGTTTCATGGTGGAGAAGGACTGGCGCGGTGGCCTGCTCTGCGCCCCGGACCATGCCGCGCGCTTCGTGGTGCAGGAGGCCGATTTGCCCCTGTGCCCGGAGCCGCTGCACCCGTGGTACCCCAACCCGACAGGACGGCTGGACATACGCGACTGCTACCACGGCGAGGACTGCTGGATGGGGCCGTACGGAGGCATCGCGGCCCATTGCGGCTTGGATATCAACATGCCGGCCGGAACAGTATTGACCGCGCCGCTTTCCTGCGACGATCACTGCCTGATCCGTTCCACCGCCGCCGGCTATAACAACAACCGCTGGCGGGGTCGGCGCCGCTGGCCGGACGGCTCGGAATGGTGGCTGGAGACCGCGCACCAGATCGAGATGCTGGCGCCGGAGCGGACCCCGCTCGCCGCCGGCAGGCCCTACGCCACCGCGGCCGGCGTCTTCGTCGGGAACTTCGAGCACACCCACTTCAACTTCCGCGTGATCGAGCAAGGCGGCGACTACATGCTGGACCCGTGGATTCTGTTCTGGGAGATCTTTCGGCAAGGGACGACCGATGGCTGACCGCGCTCTCTCCACCGGCAAGCTGCCTCGCGAGCTGCTCAGTCGGCTGCTAGCGGACCTTCCCGGCGACCGCAGCGTCGTGGTGGGCCCCGGCTGGGGCCGGGACGTGGCGGTGCTGGACCTCAGCGACAGCGAGCAATGCCTGGTCGCCACGGCCGACCCCATCACCTTTGCTACCGACGCTGTGGGGGAGTACGCGCTGGCCGTGAATATCAACGACCTCGCCACCAGCGGCGGGGAGCCGAAATGGTTCCTGGCGACGCTGCTGCTGCCCGCCGGGGAGGCCACGGCGGAGATGGCGGGGCAGATCTTCGCACAACTGCGCGAGGCCGCGGCGCGCTACGGCGTGGCCTTTGTGGGCGGGCATACCGAGGTGACGCCGGCGGTAACCTATCCGGTGGTCTGCGGGCAAATGCTGGGGACCGTTCCCCGCGGCGGCTATCTGACCGCGGCGGGCGCGGAACCTGGAGACGAGATCGTGCTGCTGGGGCCGGTGCCGGTGGAGGGCACTGCGCTGCTGGCCCGCGAGGTTCCCGACAAACTGCGGGCGCTGCGCTTCGGCGAGGAGGAGATCGCCAGCGCCGCCGGCCTGCTGCACCAGCCGGGCATCTGCGTCTTGGAGTACGCGCGCCTGCTGCGAGAGTCGGGGGCGGAGGTGCACGCGCTACACGATCCCACGGAGGGGGGCCTGGCGACCGGCCTGTGGGAGATGGCGGTCGCCTCGGGCGTCGCGATTGAGGCTGACCTCGAGCGCGCGCCGCTGCTGCGGCTGGGCCGGCGCTTCTGCGAGGCGCTGGGGCTGGACTGGCGGGGCCTAATCGCCTCGGGCTGCCTCCTCGCGGCGGTGAAGGCGGGGGATGCCGAGGCAGTCCTGGCGTTGGCGGAGCGGCGAGGGGTATCGGCCGCGAAGATCGGCGCAGCCCGGGCTAGGGATGCACCGGGGGCGCCTGGCGTGCCTCTGTTCGAGCAGGATGAGTTCACCAGGGTGTGAGCGCGCGGGCGGAGATTGCGGCTGGGAAGCCGCAACCTCCGCCCCTACGGGAGGTGGACAGAAGTTGTCGCACACGCTCTCAGGGACACCGCCCGCCCAGCCGGTGTCGGTTCCTGCCTCTCAACGGCCCCCTCCCGCCCTTCGCTTCGCTCAGGGCACCCTCCCCCGCAAGGCGGGAGAGGGTGGCAGATAGCCTCAAGGCGCTCCTCAACTGGTCTCGCCGGATGATAGTGCTAGCCGGGCCCGTACATCATTGCTCACCCGCTCGTTTGCCCGGTCCGCCGATCTGCCGCCCGATGGCTTCGACGCGGCGCTGGAGTTCCGCGGCGCGGGGGGCCATATACTCGACCAGTTCCGGAGGCACTGGGCCGTAGTGCCGCAGGTAGCGCGGCTCGAGTTCGATCAGGAGTTCCCAGAGGTGGGCGCAGCGGCTGACGATGGCCTGGCGGGCGTTCTGCTGCTCTCGCTTCAGGCCCAGCGTCTCCTGCATCTCGCGGAGCAGGACGCGCAGCTGAGCGATCTCGCTCAGCAAGGCCTGCCGCTGCTTGGGCGTGAGGTTGTCGCGTTCTTCGTAGAAGACGGCGTCGGCGGTCTGCCCGCGGGCCCAGCGCTCGAATTCGCTGAGCGCCTCGTCCAGCACGAGCAGCCGGGAGTTGAGCGCGGTCTTGTGGCTCTTGGCGATGTGCATGGTCGTGCCCTCGGGCCGCATAGGCTCACTTTACTACCAGCACTGAACAGGGGGCTAGGCGCACCAGGTTCTGGCAGGTACTCCCCATGATACGGTCATAGATGGCCGAGTGTCCCATGAAGCCAATCACCAGCAGATCAAAGTGGTGGGCGCGGATGAACTCCACGATGGTCTTGACCTCGTGGCCCACAAGTAGGTGCGAGTGCAGCACCACCCCCGCCGCTTCCGCCTCTGTGGCGGCTCGGCGCAGCACCTCGGCGTAAGCGCCGTTGGCGG
>CALFVE010000295.1 GCA_937928475.1 uncultured bacterium
ACTTTCCGTCGGGTCACCCCGCCTGGCCTTTCGCCAGCGCTCCGCCCTGTGGAGTTCGGACTTTCCTCACCGGCCGCAGCCGGCGCGGCTGCCCGACCCACTCTCCGGAAGTATTATACCCGGCCGGCAGCCGGCGCTCAAGCAGTTGGGAATCGAACGGCCAAAGTTGGAAGTCGGGTGTCGAGAGTTGGTAGATTGCCAAGACAAGGGACGCGAGGCCTAGCCCGTGGCCCGAGAGCGCCTGCGGAGCGAACTTTTTCCCTGCCAGTTTGTTGTTGACAGTTGAGGGAAAATCTACTATTGTATATAGTATGAGGATAGGTGGAAGGGGCGGTTGCCTTCCCGGGAAGGCCAAGAGGACTGAGGGCGGTGGCCCACCCGCCATTGAAGCAAGGCAAGCCCCTGCGGGGGCCAGGCAGATCGGTGGTGTGATAAGTGGCTAAAGACAAAGAACCTAGGCTGCCGGTGTTTCGCCCCGAGGAGCCCGGCCTGGAGAAAATGCTCGGCGCTCTGGAGACGCAGGTCATGCAGGTGATCTGGGAGGCCAGCCGGCCGCAAAGTGTGCAGGAAGTCCGCGATGAACTGGCCGCGCGCGGCAAGGAGGTCGCCTACACCACGGTCATGACCACGTTGGGGCGCCTGTACGCCAAGGGCCTGCTGGATCGCGAGGTGCACGGCAAGGCCTACCACTACCGGGCGCGGGTGAGCCGGCGGGAACTGACCGACAGCGTCACCCGGCACGTGCTGTCCGGACTAATCGGCTCCTTCGCCGAACCGGCCATTGCCTACTTCGTGGAGGCACTCGAGGCGCAGGCGCCGGATAAACTAGACGCGCTGGCCCAGATGGTTGAGCGCAAGCGAGCCGAGCGTCGGGGGCAGTAGAAGATGGTGGTAGCCGCGGCCGCCACCCTGCTGGTGGGTTGTGCCTCGGTCATCAGCCTGGTGGGCTACTTGCCGGTGCGCTTCCTGGCCAGACGCCTTGCTCCCCACCGGCCGGGAATCCAGGCGGCTCTATGGCTGGCCGGGCCGGTCTTCCCTGTGCTTGGGGCGATCCTACTGGTTAGCCTGGGTCTGACGCGGCACTTGCTGCATCCTCTGTTTTCTCCCCACGCCGGACGGCCGCGTTTCCACCTGTGCTGGCGGCCACTGCTGGAGGGCCCGGATGCCCCCTGGCGGGCGCGGCTGCTGGTGGCCCTCTGCCTTGGCCTGACCGTGGCGGCCTTGGCTTGCTTAGTCGTCGGCTGGGCGAGGGGGCTGTGGGAACAGAAAAGGGCGAGGAGACTGGCCGGGAGGCTGACCAGCCCGGAGTGGGCGCCCCGAGTTCAGGTGCTCGAGGCCGACCACGGAGGCATCGCCTCTCACCTCGGCCTGAGCCGACTGGTGCTGGTCAGCCCCCGATTGTCGGACCTTTTTCCCGGAGAGCAGGCGCAGGCGGTAATCGCGCATGAGGTTTGTCATGCCCTGCGTCGAGACGGCCTAGTGGGGCCCTTGGCCTGTGCACTGCTCTTATTGCAGGGCCTCTCCCCCACTGCCTACCTGGCGTACCGCCAATGGCAACAGGCGCGCGAAGAGGCGTGCGACGTGTACGCGGGGGCGGTGGCCTCCCCCTCGGCAGTGGCGGAGGCTCTGGCGCGAGCCCAGGACCTCGCCCGGAGCGTCGAGGAGGTAAGTCCGCTTTCGCCTGCCTCGGCCACCCAGTTGGAGCATCTCGCCGCCAGGCTGAGGAGGGCGCATGCGTTCGCCACCGGATGTGCCGCCGAGCCGAAGGCAGGGGGACGAGGGGTGGCAGTCGCAACGGTAGGCGCCCTGCTGGTGCTCGTGGGACTGACCTGGGCCGTCCCCCCGATGAGAGACAGCGTGCACTGTGCCGCCGAGGCGCTGCTGCAAGTCTTAGGCCGGTGAGCGCCGGAGGCCGCCGGAGCGCTCGGCCCTAGGCCTCTGGCGGTTCCACGCGGAGGAGTTTGCGCTTGAGCAAAGCCCTCAGGTTGGTGAGAACGCCGGTCCGGTGATTGCCATACCACAGAATGGGCGTGCACAGGAGCACAAACAGTCCCATCCTGACGACCACGTTCGCCCAGGCGGCCGGCACCGGCCCCAGCAGCAAGAGTGCCCCCAGGCCCGCCCCCCGAATTGCGAGAATGGCCCAGATGAAAGGAAGATGACACACCGCCAGTTCTGCCAGCAGGTGCAGTCGGCGGGGGTGGTAGTGAGAGAGAGCCGCCGCCAAGGCCAACACGCTAGCCAGAGCATAGCCGACCACGGCAACCATGGCCACTTGGGACAGACTACCCCCGTGGCGGACCAGCCAGAGCGAGCCGGCGGCAATGACCGCCGCGCCCAGTAACTTGGTCAGGGTCACCAGCAGTTCGCGGTTCATGGCGATGAGCAAGCCGTTGGCGGCCAGAGGGAGAGCCAGGAAGGCGCCGCCCATGGCCAGGACTTGCGCGGCGTAGGCGCCGGGCGCGAAGCGGGGGACGACCGCCTTGATCAGATAGGGGGTCAAGATGAAGAGCAGGCCGGAGATGACCGGCATGATGGTGGCCGCGGCCAGAGTGGGGTGGAGTACAGCGTCCCGCAGGCCCCGGGGGTCGTCCTGCGCGCCGTATTTCTCCCAGATACGGGGCATGAGCACGAAGCCGGCCGCCTCTGGGATCTTGTAGACGTAGCCTGAGATCTGCATGGCGACGCTGTACAACCCGAAGACGTAGGCGCTGCGGTACTTCACGAGCACCACCCCGTCCACGGTACGCAGCAGCACATCGGCCAAGATGAGCGCGGCCAGGGGCAGGCCCGCTCGGATCAGGTACCAGACCACGGCCCAATCCCAGCGGGGGCGAA
>CALFVE010000296.1 GCA_937928475.1 uncultured bacterium
AGAAGGCAACAAAGAAGGAGGGCAGGGCCACGACTAAGAGCAGGAGCAAGCCGAGGAGAGGTCCCAGGGTTTCTCCGCTACTCCAGACCAGCAACCCGCCGCCGACGCCGAGCACCAGCGCCAGAGCCAACCAAGCCAGGCTCCGGGAGGCATCGCGCAGCGGGGGGCGGTGCAGGAGGGAGTTGACAAGGTTGGCATTGGTCTCGACGCCAAAGAACTTGCGGCCGTGGCTGCGATAGGGGGCCGGGCGCATGTCGAAGAGGCCCGCCGCGGTGGCCCCTACCAGGACGATCTTGCCCCGCAAGGCCTCGGCGTGCTTACCCTCGAGGACTTCGCGGAAACTGTAGGTCGGCACGGTGCCCGGCGGGCCGCAGTAATTGATGAGCAGGCTGCCCTCGCGTGTCAGGGGCAGGGGGCGGCTGCGCCCGGGTAGAGTCAAGCGGCCGCGAGGAACCTGCTCAACGATCTGCTCGCTGGTGGCGCCCGTGACCAGCCGCGCGATCTCTACGGCGAAGTGCGGGTAGAGGCGACCATCATAGCCCATCCGCAGGGGATCCGCCCGGCGGTAGACACCGTCGCGATCCGGCTCCAGGTCTACGTAGCCGATCCCGGCAGCCGCCTCAGCCAGCAGCGGCACCGGGCCGAGGAAGTTGAGCGGCTGGATGGGCTTGAGCGGCCCCGGTCCCCCGGCGGGCAGGGGGTAGGTCGGCAGGGAGGCGCGCGCCCCGGCGCTCACCTCCGCGCGCGGCTGCCGGTAGGCGCCTAGGACTACCCGCCCGTGCCGGCGCATGGCCGCGGCGAAAAGTGCATCGCCCTGTGGATTCAGTCGGTCCGGCTCGGTGAAGAGCACATCGAAGGCGACGACCCGAGCGGCGGCCAGCCGGTCGAGCAGCCGGGCGTACAGGTCGCGCGGCCAGGGGAACTGCCCGAGGGCCTGTAGACTGTGATCGTCAATGGCGATGATGGCGAGGTCGGCAGGAGACTCGGGCGCGGCGTAATCAAAGACGGTGTCGTAGGCAAAGTTCTCGGGGAGAGAGAAGATGAACCAGCCGGAGGTGAGGGGCAGATAGCGAAGCACGACCACCACCACGGCCAGTACCACGGCCGTGCGGAGGCCCTGGGCCCTCTTAGCCTGGAGTTCCGACGCCAGCAGATCGCTGCCCGGCAAGCGGGTATGCCTCCCTTGGAGCGTTTGAGCGCATTATACCCCGACGCGCAACGAGGCAGACACCTTTTCGCCGAGGGAAATGCCGGGAGACCGCCGGAGGCGGCAAAGGGAGGGCAACTGGCAAGTGCGCGGGCGGCAGGCGTCTCGCCTGCGGCGAGTACGCGTTTAGCGTTCGCTCCACTCTCTCCCGCTTGCGGGGCAGAGTGCCCCGAGTCTAGTGAGGGGGACAGGGAGACTGCCCGGGCGTTCACCCGCGCCGCCGACAAACCTACCCCGCTGGCGGCCTCCGCCGGCACCCCTCCCGGCACGGAAGGGGCCAGGGAAATGGGGTAATGGCAGCTCCACTCCACGGTGTACCCGCCCCAACCAGGCCGCGGCTGCTGCACGCGAAACACATACTTCGGCGAGTCGCACGCCGCTTCTACAAGTTAGCGGCAAGCCGGTCTTACCGCATCCCCTGCTCGTAGAGCGCCTTCACTTCCTCCGCCGACAGGGCCTTGGTCCAGTATCCACAGTCGCCCAGACGGCCGGCAAAGGTGTTTCGGGGCACGCCGTAGTATAGCCAGGTCCCCAGGACCAAGGGCCCGGAGACCGCCGCCCAGTTGTCCCCCCCAGCGGCTCGGCCTTGACGGCAGCGCCGTTCACGTACAGGGTGATGGTCTTGCCGTCGTCGGTTACCGCCAGGTGCGTCCACTGATCGCGGGGGACTATGTTGTCCACGAACAGGCGCCGGCCCCAGGGCCGGAAGTCCACGCTATAGGGCGCTTCCTTGTAGTAGAGGAACAACTGCCAGGCCCGGTTCCAGGCGCCGCCGGTGGCGATCATGTTCCAGTCGTTGACCAGTTGCCCGGGCTTGACCCAAATAGCGAAGGTCTGGGGCGGAGAGAAGGCGAAGGCGTTGCTGGTGGTCGCATAGCCCTTCTCCCCGTCGAACTCCCAGACCCGCTTTCTCTCGTCGTCCACCACGGCTGCCGGGGCCATCAGCCGCGCGTGGTTGCCGTGCTTGGAGAGATCGAGCAGCGTGCGGCCTACGTCCTTGGCCTCGCTCTGCGTGTTCCAGAGCACCGTCTGGTCGGGCAAGGCATCAGGAGCGGCGATCGGCTGGGGGGCAGCGGCAATGGGCGCGACCGGGGTCTCCCCCTCTTTCAGCGGCCGGATCATGAAGTCGTCGAACCACACCGAGCCGGAGCCGCTGTTGAGTACCCGGAACGGCACCGTGTGTAGCGGCTCGTTGGGGCGGCAGACAAAGCCGATCTTCTGCCAATCGGTGGTCCCCGTGATGAGCGGGAAGTAGAACTGGCCGCCGAACATCAGGCCCGGGCCTTCGCCCTGCACGTCCTTGGTCTTCACCCAGGCGGAGACCTCGTAAGAGGTGTCGGGCAGCACCGGGTCGGAGAAGACGGAGCCACCCACGGCGGCGCCGGCTTCCTGGGGGCCATCCAGGCGCAGAGAGGTGTTGTCACCATGGCCCACGGTCTTGTCGAGCAGCGAAGCATCCCCCCAGGGGTACTCATAAAAGGGGCTGGCCCACTTCACGACTTTGCCGAACCTCTCCACATTTCCTATGCCCGCCGTGTACAGGAGCAGTTCCTTGTTGAGATCGCCGGGGGCGCAGAAGTCGGCCTGCGCTAGCCATTCGTCGGCCTGCTTGCCGTCCACAGAGGTTAGGCGCCAGTTGACCGTATACGTCCCTGGTGCAAGCGTCTCGCCAGACTTCACCGGATACCAGCGCATATGCACGTCAAAGGCCCAGCCGCAGAGTTCGGTGTAGAACTCCGAGCCCGGCACCGACGACCCTTGGAGGCTCCAGACCGGGTTGGCGATCGGGTCTCCCACCACAGCCCAGAAACCGCCTTGGGGATCGAGGTAGTTGCCTTTGGCCTCTCGCCAGGCCGGCTCGCCGAAGCCCGGATACCAGGTCACGTGATTGTGGGGGTGCTTGTACAGTTTCCCGCTGACGTGCTTGTAGACGCTCCAGGGGTGGGGGGTCTCCCAAGAGTCGTTGGGGCTGGCCGAACCGACGTGCCCGTGCACCAAGGGGTCAGTGAACTCAATGGGGTGGTTCAGGCGCAGGGAGTGGCCCTCGGGGATCACCAGGGTGCTCACCACGTCGTGTACATAGGTGTTCTTGGCCGGGTCGTAAGTTATCGTGACCTCGGCGCGACTGGTCAGCCAGGTCTTGTCCTGGTTGTCCGTGCAGATAACCACGAAGCGGAGGCGATTGCCTTCCTCCCAGACCTGAAAGTCCTGCAATTTGTTGGCGTTGAAGGCTTCTTCCCCGTAGTTGAGCCAGAACCACCAGGTCTGCACCTGGGGCCGATAGCCGGGGACCAGTTTCACCTCGTGTCCGTAGGCGTCATTGCCGGCGCGGCAGATGGGCTCGGTGCCGTCCCAGGCCCAGCGAGCGCCCTTCCAGTCGCGGAAATGCAGGTCCGGTACCTGCGGAGGCACGGGGCCAGCCAGCGGCGGCGCTGCGGTGATCTCCACCTGGCTGAAGGCCGCCGCTCCCTCATGCAGGCCGAGGGCCACGCCGCCGGAGGCGAGCATCCCGGTGCGATCCCAGTGCTCAAACAGAGTGCGGCGATCCAGGGCCACCTTGACCCGCGGCCCCTGTACGAGCACGCGCACCTCGTAGGTGCGCCCGGTCTCCAGGGCGCAAGGTACGACGGCCAGGAAGCCGCCCCGGCTGGACCAGAGCATGACCTCCTGCCAGGGGAGCGAGAACATCAGCCGGTACATCTCCCGGCCTTGCTTGCGAAAGGCGAGACCAGCCTCGTAGCCGGCGATGTTCTCGTTGTTGCGATAGGCGGCGAAGTACCAGCCGCCCTCCCACTTGGGCTCCCGGCGGTCGCTGGGCGTGCCAAGACGTAGTTGGAAGTCAACCTGGTAGTCTTTCCACTCTGGGCCACCCACCTCGGCATAGCGCCAGGAGCCGGTCCCCTCGCCGCCGATCCACTCGCCGTTCCACTTCCAGTCACCTTCGGCCCGCCAGGCTTTCCAGTCGGCGGGGGTGTGCAGTTGAGCCAAAGGCGCGGCAGAAGCCGCGCTCAGTCCTCCGAGGCCGAGGGCAATCGCAAGCAGGCAGACCGGCACGGATTCTCTCATGTTCATCCTCCTCTACGGGCGCTTGCCGAGAATGCGCACGCTCGCGTGTTGACCCTCGGCGGCCGGGCGAGGCCTACTCGCCTCGCGCGAACCAGGTAGGCTGTCCCCACACGCACCAGGCTTCTTCCTCTGTCGCCCGGCTTACTCCTCCCCGAAGCGTCCCTGGGCAGGATTCAGGGGCAAAGGAGGCGAACTGCCGACTGGCCGGTGTTGCCGGCCGCTCACCTACCCGCGATTCACGACTCGCGACGCTTGACTTTCAGGAGAAATCGCATGTCTCGCACCGTCTCGATCAAACTCGGGCTCAACGGGGCCTTCGCTACTCGCCGCTGGGAGCGACCGGAAACCATCGTGCGCCTCACGCGAGAAGTGGGCTACGACTCGCTAGAGTTTTGCGCGGACCAGATTGATGTATTCTTCATGGGAAACGCGGATTTCCGGCAGGAGATGGCAGCGCGGGTCAGAGCCGCGGCAGAAACGGAGGGCGTCGAGGTCTGGGACTTGTACACCGGAGTCGCCACCCACCGCTTCCACGGCTTTTCGCACAGCGATCCGAGGGTGCGGGAACGGATGATGGAATGGATGAGAGAGGCTATGCAAGTTGCAGTTGCCCTGGGCGGGCCTCGTTTGGGCGGGCATGTGGACGCGATTCCGGTGGAGAGCCTGAACGATGCGGAGGCCTACGGGCGCGCGCGGGCGCGGGCCTACGCGTATTGGCGCCAGTTGGCGCGGGAGGCAGCGGATCTTCGCTTGGAGGCTCTGTACCTGGAGCAGATGTATGTGCCTTCGGAGATCCCCTGGACGCTGGAGCAGGCCGAGGAGGCGATGGTGACCATCAATGCCGAGAGTGAGGGCGTGCCGGTATACCTGACAGTGGATGTGGGCCATCAGGCCGGGCAACAGTACGGCCTGCAGCCGCCGGATACCGATTACCTGGAATGGGTGCGCCGCTTCGGGGCCTTCTCGCAGGTGATTCACCTACAGCAGACGACGCCGGAGGGATCGCAACACTGGCCCTTTACGCCTCGGTATAACGAGCGCGGCAAGGTGAATATGGCGGAGTTCATGGCGGCCCTGCGTGAGGCGCATGAAGCGGCGGGGGAGAGTGCGCTGGCCGAATGTCTCGACCCGGTGGGGGAGCAGCGCCTGGTGCTGGAGGCCATCCCCGGCTCGACCAAGTGCGAGGAACTGCTGCTGGAGGAACTGCGCATCTCCGCCAAGTACCTCTACGAGTTCGTGCCACGGGAAGGGCTGAGCTGGACCGTTTGAGACCGGTACGCCCGGCGTGACTGGGTTGGCCAAACGGACGCGGGATCTCCTGCCGGGGCCACGGCTTGACACCCCGCCTAGCCTCCTATAGCATAAGGTCAAGGCGGAGGGAGGGATCAGGGCAACGAAGTGGTGGCCTGGCGTGCTGGGCCAGCCGGGCTGGAGGCCGCCAGCCGAGGAGCGCGGCGTGCGCGCGGGGCAACAGTTCTACCCAGGGCGCTGAGCGTCATCGGTAACGGCGACGATGAACACTACGCGAAGAAAACGAATTGCGGCGATAGTCGCTTTCCTGGTAGTCGTGGGGTTGCTTTGGCGACAAGTGTTCGTCATGACCGGCATCCTGTGGTGGCAGGCGCCCGGCGCCGCGGAGCGCCCGGCACCCCCGCCTCCCGCGCAGTTCAAGCAGGTGTCCACCGACTGGGTGGACCTGGAGGCCTACCAGAAGGCGAATCCAATGTGGCGACTGTGGTAGTCGGAAGGGGAACGTGGAAGGTGGAAGGCGCTAAGCGGTGAGCAAGGCGGCGAAGAGCCCAGGGCGCCACTCTCTAGACACCACTCGCCCCAGGGCACACTGTTTCCGCGAATCTCCTCTGACCAAGGGCCTATCCTCGAACTTGTGAACCACTACCTGACCATCATCGGCGCCGGGTTGGCCGGCTCGGAGGCGGCGTGGCAGGCGGCGCGCCGGGGAGTGCCGGTGCGTCTGTACGAGATGCGCCCTGGGAAGATGACGCCGGCACATAAGACCGGTCTGTTTGCCGAACTCGTCTGCAGCAACTCCCTGAAGAGCGACAGCCTGAGCCGCGGGCCGGGGATTCTCAAGGCCGAGCTACGGCGGCTGGGCTCGCTGATCATGCAGGCCGCCGACCGGACCCGCGTGCCCGCCGGCGACGCCCTGGCTGTGGACCGCGAGCTCTTCGCTCAGACCATCACGGAAGCGCTGGAGCGAGAGCCGCTAGTGGAGGTGATCCGGGAGGAAGTAACCGAGATTCCGGCGGAGGGCCCAGTGATTGTTGCCAGCGGCCCCCTGACCTCCCAGCCCCTGGCCCGCAATCTGTTCCGCTTCACGGGGCAGGAGTATCTGTTCTTCTACGACGCCATCTCCCCTATCGTGGACGCGGAGACTATCAACCGCGAGGTCTGCTTCCTGGCCTCGCGCTACGAGAAGGGCGAGGCGGCCTACTGGAACTGCCCGCTGAACCGGGAGCAGTACGAGGCCTTCGTGACGGCGCTGCTTAGCGCAGAGAAGACGCTGCACGCCGACTATGACCCCCAGGAACTGTTCGAGGGCTGCCTGCCGGTGGAGGTGATCGCTGCGCGGGGGCCGGACACGCTGCGCTTCGGGCCGATGAAGCCGGTGGGCTTGGTGGACCCCCGCACCGGGGAGCAGCCCTATGCGGTGGTGCAACTGCGACCCGAGAACAACGCTTTGACCATGTACAACCTGGTCGGCTTTCAGACCTCACTCAAGTACGGTGAGCAGCAGCGGGTCTTCCGCATGATCCCCGGCCTGGAGCAAGCGGAGTTCCTGCGCTTCGGGGCAGTGCACCGCAACACCTTCATCAACGCGCCGACGCTCCTGCGCCCGACTATGCAATCGCGGCAGCGGGAGGACCTCTTCTTCGCGGGGCAGATCACTGGCGTCGAGGGGTATCTCGAGTCCACCGCCTCGGGCTGGCTGGCGGGAGTGAACGCGGCGCGGCTGCTCCAGGGCGAAGAGCCGGTCGCCCTGCCAGTTGAGACCATCTGCGGGGCCCTCTTCCACCATATCTGCAGCGCCGACCCCGACCACTTCCAGCCGATGAATGCGAACTTTGGTCTGCTCCCGCCGGTGGAGCGGGACAAGCGCAAGTCCAAGAAGGAGCAGCGCGAGGCCCGGGGGCCGGAATGCCTGGCGGCGCTGGAGAGATTTCTGGCGCAGCACCCCGACGTGATGAGGTCAGCCAAGTGAGGTCAGCCCGCGCGGTTGGTATGGGTGGCGTCAACGCTGCTGGGAGAATGGTAGTAGCACGCGTCGCGCGTGGACAGTAGAGCCAAGAACGGGTAAGATGGTGCAGGGACGAGCACTAGTCGCCCCGTGGCACTACACGCAGATTAGGTTGCAGCCATGTCCGGCGCACTAATTGACGATTTTCTGACCTACCTCACCTCCGTTCGCGGCGTCTCTCCCCTGACTGCGGAAGCCTACTCGCGTGATGTCTTGCAGTTTGTGGACTACCTGGGGCGGACCTGGGGCGAGAGCCGGGCCTGGGACTTGGCCGCCGTGGACTACGCGACGCTCCGGCGCTATCTGGCCCACCTCTATCGTCAGGAGTACACCCGGGCCTCGGTCTTGCGCAAACTCTCTGCCTTGCGCGCTCTTTTCCGCTATCTCTACAGCACCGGGCAGGTGCAGAGTAACCCGGCGGCTCTGCTCCTCGCGGCTGGAGCGCGCAGGCGCTTGCCGGAGTGGTTGACGGAGGCAGAAGCGCAGACGCTTGTAGAACTCCCCACGGAGGACACACCGCTTGCCCAGCGCAACGAGGTTATCCTGGAACTCCTCTACGCCACCGGGATGCGCGTGTCGGAACTGGCTAGTCTAGATGTAGCGGACCTTGATCTCGACCAGCGTATGGTGCGGGTGATTGGCAAGGGAGACCGGGAGCGGGTAGTTTTCTTCGGGCGACCTGCGGAGGCGGCAGTGCGGCGGTACTTGCAGCAGGGACGCGCCCTGTTGCTAACGAAGCGGCGAGGCGGCGGGGAGGAGCCGGCGCTGCTGCTGGACTGACGGCGTCTCACCCCGCAGTGGTGCGCGGCGGGCCGCTCGTGGCCCGCACGCGCAGTTCGGGCGTGAACACCCGCCGCTCGGGGGTCACCCGTCCGCGGATGCGTTCGAGAAGGAGATCTGC
>CALFVE010000297.1 GCA_937928475.1 uncultured bacterium
GTGAAGATCTCGGTGTAGAGCCGGTCCACGGTCTCCGCGGAGAGGCCAGGATGGCAGCCGGGCTTCCAGGGGGCCATGTGTCCCCAGAAGGTAGGCGGCACCACCACGCCGCCATATTTCTGGGCCGTTCGCACCAGGATCCCATGCGCCTTGAGCGCGTCATTGCCCAGCGGCAAGTGCCGGCCATGCCACTCCAGCGACCCGACCGGCACGTAGGCGACCGGGAAGGCGGCAATAGCCGCCTCCAATTCATGCGGAAGCATTTCCTCGTACTGGACCTTCATGGCGGACCTCCGCAGCCGGCAGCGTGGAGGTCATTATGGGGGCAGGAGCAGGGAACGTCAATAGGTGCCCGCCGAGGGGGCGGCAGGCGGACGAGACCATCAGCGACCGCCGAGCCTGGAGGGACTGCGAGCCATTCAGAGGAATTACCCTGTAAACCTGGCGGGAGAAGGAGCAATCATGTCGAGAGGCAATCTGCTAAGGCTAGTGGGACTGGCCTGGCCACTGCTGTTTAGCGCCACTGCGGCTTCGGCACAAGCAGCACCCGGGGAGGTCCTGCGCTTTGACCAGCCGGAGAGCGCGATGATTAACATCCGAGCCTGGGACCAGACGCACCACCAGTGGAACGCCGCGGCGCCTGAGGAGCGCTTCTTCGATGCGGTGCACCGCTTCTTGCTGCTGCGCTTTCCCGGCTGCGCCGAAGCGGTCTACGCAGCGGTGCAGGGAGGGCGGCAGGTGGAGTCGGCTCGGCTGGTGCTGGAGTTCGACAAGCAGGAGTTCCTGCGGGTGCCGGGCTATGCCTGGCGTGGCTATGCCTACCAGGGCAAGCCGGAGGCGCAGTGGCACGCGCGCGTCTGGCTGCTGCGCCGGCCCTGGACCGACGATCCCGAAATCGGTCCCACCTGGAACGCCTATCTCAACGGTCTGGGATACTGGCGCGCCGGAGGTGCTCTGGACTCAGCCTACGACCGCCATCCCCAGCCGCTGGGCGAAGACCTTCTCTCCAGAGAGCATCCTCTCGCCGAGGTGGACGTCAGCGCGGCTTTGCGGGAAGCGACCTACGGCGCGAGCCTGGGCGAACGCCTGCGGCGGCTGGAGGAGTGCGGCTTCCTGGTCAACAAGGCCGAGCTGAGCAACCGCGAGTACGGAGACAACGGTCTTTCCACCGGCGTGGCCCGCATCTGGGTGAAGAATCCGGCGCTGGTGATTACTCTCGCCCCGGCCGAGATGCGGGTGACCCTGCCGCCGCTGCCCTCCGCGAGGGAGGTGAAGGCGCTGGCCGAGGAACTGCGAGAGACCGGGCCCGACGGGTTTCCTGCCATGAGCATCCCCGCCAACCTCCCCGAACTGGCCCAGGCCCTGCGCGAGGCGCGGCGGAGGGGCATGCCCGACTGGATGTGGCAGCGGGTACAGGAGGTGCGGGCGCTCCCACCCCACTACGGCCTTGAGCATGCCTATGACTGGTTCACGCGCATGATGGAGGCTTTCGACTCCGGCGACCGGCAGCGCTACGAAGACGAAATCCAGCGTATCCTCTCCCAGCCGCCCGGCTGGTTCGCCGGGCACCAGCACATTGAGTACATCCTCCCGCTGATCGAGTATGACCTGCTGCTGCCCGACGTGGTTCGCTACCACCTGCGCCAGGGCTTCTTGGCGCGCTGGGAGCGGCCGCTGACGCCCGACCAGGTCTTCGCCCACGGCAAGGTTCTGGGTTGGGGCACGCTCAACCACATGGCCAATGTTCGGCCCAAGCTACTGCTGGGGGCTGAGGTGACTGGGGACGCGGAACTAGCGCGCATGGCCCAAGAGGGGCTGGCAGCCCTCTACCGGCAGATGATCTTCAGCGACGGCTTCAGCCAGGAACTGGGCGACAGTTACTATCGGGGCATCACGCTGGCGCCGCTGCAGGCTGCGGCGCGCTACAGCGTGGACCCCTTCATGCGCCTGCAGGCCTCGCTGGCCGTGGAGAAACTGCTCTTCGAGGACATCGCCACCTACCACCCCGGCCTGCACCGCCGAGTCTCGCGCATCTCCCGACGCATGGGCGGAGTCTTTCAGCAGTCGCTCTTGCTCGACCAGGATGTGGCCGAGGCGGCGCTGCACATGCTCTCCAAGAACGGAGTCCTCATCGAGACGGACGCGCCGGGGACGCCGCCCGAGACCCACGGCCTGCAGGTCTACAACTTCCACTCCTCCCCGCCGGCCCGCGTCGCGCTGGTCGCCCCTTGGGGACGGGACTGGGAGTGCCACAATATCGAGGACAAGCCCCTGCCCTTCCGCGCCGTCTTCAGCAGTTACGTGATGAATCGCGTCACCGAGCCGATTCACGCGCTTACCTACAGGGGACAGAACTACGCCCTGGCCTCGGAGGAGGCGTACACCTCCGCCACTGTGCCCCTGTTTGCCACCTGGCGGCGCGCCGGCCAGGAGGTCCGTCGGCTGGAGGACTTGGGCGTCATGGTCATCCAGGGGCGGGTTAACGAAGAACCTGCCAGCCCCATGGAACTTACCCCCTTCGGCATCCTCCAGCATGATAACAAACTCATCTACGCCATGAAGCCGCTGGAGCGCAAGTTCTTGCTGGGGCCGGAGTCCATCCTGGAGTCCGTGAAAAAAGAAGGCCTGCGCAGTCTCAAATGCCAGGTGAGCATCTTCGCCTACGGTCCGGAAGCCGACCGCGAGGTGTGGATCAACGGCGACAAGGTGGAAGCCTTCCCGGCCAGGGCCAAGGCGGGCGATGTCATCACCATCCGGGAGGGAGTCACCTACTTGGGACTGATTCCTCTGCCCGCGAGCAACCTGGGCCGCCGGGAGGAAGTAGTGATCCGCTCGGAGCATCCTCTGCTGGCGCTGGAGTCCTACCTGCTCCAGGCGGACGAGCCCCTGCCCGACAGCGACGCCACG
>CALFVE010000298.1 GCA_937928475.1 uncultured bacterium
AGCGCCAGCGCCGGTGCCGGGGGCCTCCCCGCCCGGGGCTGGCTTCTCCCCGCTCAGCCACAGGCTGCCGTCTCGGACCTCCAGCCTGACGCCTTCCAGCGGCACTCCCGGCAGGTCAAAGCACACCCAGTAAGCCTCCCCGTCCTCGGCAACATCCGAAGCCGGCTTCCAGGCTACCGCAACCCCCGGCCGGGTCCTCATCTCCCGGAGAGCCCGCTCGATCCGGTCGTGCAGTTCCCACAGTTCCGGCCAGCCGCCCGCGGAGCGCAGAGTCATGTCCCTGCCTCCCCGCCTCGGCCGGCTCGCCGCACGCGCACCGTCAGCACCCCGTCTTCCAGCTGCGCCGTGGCCTGCTCAGGATCCAGCGCCCAGGGCACGGTGAAAGACCGGCTGAATCGTCCTACCGGCCGCTCCGCCTGGTAGAATCGCCAGCCGTCCTCTTCCTCCCGCCGTGACCGCCTCCCCGACACGGTCAGAGTGGAGCCCACCAGGCTCACGTCCATCTCCTCGCGCTGTACCCCCGGAACCTCCAGCGCCAGCACCACTTCCTCCTCGTTGGCCCGGATCTCCGCGGCCGGCGACCACTGGGCCTCCCTCGGAGGCGAGCTCGGTTGGTCCTCCGCCTCCAGCAGGCGATATAGCCGCCTGCGGAGCCTCTCCCACGCTTGTAAGGCTTCCGGGGTCATTCCGCGCATGCTCTGTCCTCCCGTCACCCAGGGGCCGGGTAGGTTCGCTCATCGTCCCTTGCCGCCTTGCGATGCCACACCTACCCGGCCCCGGGGCGCACGCTACCCGTTCTTAGTTTTACTTCTGGTCCTCCGCCTCGAACTCGGCGTCAATCACGTCCGGCCCGGCGGTGGGCTGAGCACCCGCCTGCGCCTCGGGCCCGGCGGCCTCCGGGCCACCCGGCGGCGGCCCCGCCTGCGCGTACATCCGCTGCGACACCGTCGAGAACTGCTGCTGCAGCTCATCCATGCACCGCCGGATTGCCGCAACGTCCTCGCCCTGCACCAGTTTGCGCAACTCCTCGATCTTTTCCCGCAGCGGCTGCGCCTCGCTCGCCGGCACCTTGTCGCCCAGGTCGTTGAGCGTCTTTTCCAGTTGATAGGCTAGCTGGTCGCCGTGATTCCGCGCCTCCGCCAGTTCCTTGAACTTCCGGTCCTGCTCTTCGTACTGCTTGGCCTCCTGCACCATCCGGCTCACCTCGGCGTCCGACAGTTGCCCGGAGCCGGTGATGGTGATGTCCTGCTCCTTTCCGGTGGCCCGGTCCTTGGCCGAAACGTGCAGGATGCCGTTAGCATCGAGGTCGAAGGTAACCTCAATCTGCGGAATACCCCGCGGCGCCGGCGGAATCCCCGTCAGATGGAAGCGCCCCAGTGACTTGTTTTGCGAGGCTCGCGCCCGCTCCCCTTGCAGCACGTGCACCTCCACCGTCGTCTGGAAGTCCGAAGCGGTCGAGTATACCCGCTGCTCCCGCGTGGGAATATTGGTATTGCGCGGGATGACCACGTCCATCACGTCGCCCAGCGTCTCCACGCCTAGGCTCAGCGGCGTCACGTCCATCAGCACGATGTCCTGCGACCCACCGGACAGCACCGCCGCCTGGATGGAAGCCCCCAGCGCCACCACCTCGTCAGGATTGAGGTCCTTGCGCGGCTCCTTCCCGGTCAAGCGCTTGACCAGCTCCTGTACGGCCGGAATGCGCGTGGAGCCACCCACCAAAATGACCTCGTCCAGATCCCCGACTCCCACGCCCGCCTCCTTCATCGCGTCCTTGACCGCCACTTCCGTCTTCGCGATCAGGTCCCCGATCAGTTCCTCCAGTTTCGCCCGGGTCAGGGTCATCTCCAAGTGCTTCGGCCCTTCCCCTTCTACCGAGGTGATGAAGGGCAAGGAAATCGTCGTCTGCAAGGTGGTCGAGAGCTCACACTTCGCCTTCTCCGCCGCCTCCCGCAGCCGCTGTAGCGCCTGCCGATCGAGCCGGATGTCTACTCCCACCTCCTTCTTAAACTCGGTGGCGATGTAGTCCACCAGCCGCTGATCGAAGTCGTCTCCGCCCAGGTGCGTATCGCCGGAGGTAGAAAGCACGTGGTAAGCGTCCCGCTCCTCGCTGCCCCCGATCTCCACGTCCAGCACCGAGACATCAAAGGTCCCGCCGCCCAGGTCATAGACTAGGATGGTCGCTTCCTTCTTCTGCTGCCCGAAGCCATACGCCAGCGCCGCCGCCGTCGGCTCGTTGATAATGCGCAGCACCTCCAACCCCGCAATCTCCCCGGCCTGCTTGGTCGCGGTCCGCTGGGTGTCGTCAAAGTACGCCGGCACCGTGATCACGGCCTGCTTCACCGGCTCGCCCAGGTACGCCTCGGCATCCGCCTTCAGTTTCTGCAAAATCATCGCCGAGATCTGCTCCGGGGAGTAATCCTTGCCGTCAATGGTGAAGCGCTCCCGCGTCCCCATCTTCCGCTTGACGGAGGAAATCGTCCGCTCCGGGTTGAGAATTGCCTGCCGCTTGGCGGCCCGCCCTACCAATCGCTCCCCGCTCTTGGAGAAAGCCACCACCGAGGGGGTGATCCGCTCCCCATCGGGGTTGATAATCACCTTCGGTTGCCCGGCCTCCATGATGGCCACCACTGAATTGGTGGTTCCCAAGTCAATGCCTACTGCCTTTGCCACTTTCGTTCACCTTTCCTTACACCGTGTTTCGTGGAGCCTTGCCCGCCACCGCCTCGCCGGCTTGCCGCTCGGCGAGCCCAGACGTCTGCCTTCCGTCTCCGCTCCGCCTACAGCACACCCTGCCGCGCGGCCGAGAGCATCGCCCCACGACGCTCACGCCTTAGTCTCCGTTATGATAGAATCTTGAGTGCAGTGCTGTCAAGGCTTTTGGACGCTGCCTGCGCAATTTGGTTCATTTTTTCTTCCCCTCCTTTGGCAAGTACCGAGAAGGATTCGCCCCCGCCGCGACGAAAGGTCATTCCGTCCCCAATGCCGCTCAAGGAGATCCTGCCCATGCCTGACCGCGATTACCACCCCGCGGACGAGGCCCTCGCCCGCTGCAGCCAGGCCCTGGCCGCTGTCTTGCAGGGCGAGAGCGAGGGCTGGGCCGGAGCCTGGACCTCTGACTCTACCCTCGGCATCGCCGAAGCCCTCTACGGCCCCGAGGGCATCCGCCAGATGCTCGACTCCGGCCTGGAATATGACGAGTACTTCCTGCTCGGCCGCGACCCCCGCCCGGCCCTGTGGTTACTCGAGGGCCTGCTCCTGGGAAATACCGGCCCCGCTCCCTTCACCGTAGTCCAATCCAACACCCCTCCCTACCCCTTGCTCAACCTTCTCAGCAGCGGGCTGGCCCTCGCCAACACCATCGAGCATCTGGAGTACCTGGAAGAGGTTCCCCATCGCCCCCAGCCTTCTCCCCTGCTTCCCGCCCTGGCTCACTTATCCGTCCCCGAGAAACGGCTGTTCGAGGCGCTGGCGGACCTCCCCCGCGGCTGGCGCTCGGTTCCCGGCGCCCTGGCGCTGTGGCGCGATCTGCAGCAGACCAGCGGCCCCCTGCTCCCCGGCCGCGAGCCGGCCTTCCTCGCCGCCATCTGCTACCGCACCGGCCCCTGGCGACTCACTCCCCTGGTCACCAGCGCGCAATGGGCCGAACACTTCGCCGTATCTCCCGAGGAGTTCAGCGCCGCCTGGCAAACCCTAAGCGCATCCCTCGACGGCGATGATGGCTTCTACCGCTATCTGCCCAAGGTGCCGGAGACTGCCTTCTTGGCTAGCCCCGCTGTCGAGAACGACCTGATGACTCTCGTCACCGGCTTTCTGGAATCGCTGGAGGAAGAAGACAACGAGGAAGACGAGGAAGACGACGAAGACTCCCCGCAGGAACACGGCCCCGATGATGTCATTCCTCTCTTCCCCAGCAACAACTGAAGGAGCCCGCCATGGTCTTGCCCACTGATATCCGCATAGTAGAATTGGAAGCCCAGTTCGCCGACGAGGTCTTCCGCACCCCGCTCAAGTTCGGCACTGGCGTGGTGCGCGCTATCACCGGCCTCACCGTGCGCGCCCGGGTGGAGACGCCGTCCGGACGCCAGGCCGATGGCTGGGGCCACATCCTCCTCTCCGACCTGTGGGCCTTCCCTGGCAGCGTCCCTCACGAGCAGCGCGACGCCGCCATGCGCGACCTGGCCCAGCGCTTCTGCTCCTTGCTCCTCGACCAGCCCGACTTCGCTCATCCCCTGGAGCACTACCTCCGGCTCAAGCCCGAACTCCCCGCCTTGGCCGCCGACGTCACCGCCGATCACCACCTGCCCGAGCCCTTCCCCCTGCTGGCCGCCCTGGTCTGCTCCGCGCCCGCCGACGCTGCTCTCCACGACGCTTTCGGCCGCCTCCACGGCCTTTCCGCCTACCAGGCCTGCGGGCCGGAGTTCGTGGGGCATGATCTCAGCGTCTGGTGCGGCCCTGAGTTCGCCGGCAAGCACCTCTCCCAGTACCTGCGTCCCGTTCCCAAGCCCTCCTTGCCCATCTTCCACCTGGTCGGCGGCCTAGACAAACTCCGCCGCAGCGAGGTCACCGAGGACGACCCCCACGATGGCCTTCCCGTCAGCCTGGAGGAGTGGATCGAGCGCGACGGCCTGCGCTGCTTCAAGGTCAAACTCACCGGCGCCGACACCGACTGGGACGTAGAGCGCACCGCCCAGGTGGCCGAGGTCATCACCGCCACTTACCAGCGCCTCGGCCTCGCCGACCGCTTCTACCTCTCCGCCGACTCCAACGAGAACAACCCCAATCCCGAATCGGTGGTGGAGTACCTGGAGAAACTCCGCGCCCGCTCTCCGCAGGCCTACGACGCTCTGCTCTACCTCGAGCAGCCCACCGAGCGCGACCTCTCCGCGCACCGCTTCGACATGCGCGAGATCACTAAGTACAAGCCGGTGGTGGCCGACGAGGGGATCACCGATGTGGAGAAACTGCGCCTCGCCCGGGAACTTGGCTGGTCGGGCGTTGGCCTGAAAACCTGCAAGGGCCACTCCTCTACCCTGCTTTACGTAGCAATGTGTCATGAATTCGGCATGATCTATACGCTGCAAGACCTCACCAATCCCGGCCTCTCCCTAATCCATCAAGCCGGACTAGCCGCCAGGATTGACACCCTAATGGGATTTGAGTATAATTCTAGGCAGTACCTGCCCGGGTCCGCCCCAGAGTTACAGGCCCGCCACCCGGACCTCTTCACCGTGCGCGACGGCCAGGTGAGCACCGCCTCGCTCTCGCCGCTCGGGCTGGGATACCGTCTCGACTAGGCAGACCGACTGCCGCCGCGGTGGGGCGCAGACACCCCGGGGCAACCTTTGAGGAAGACCGCCGCGTGTCCCAGTGGAAAATCCTAGTGATTGACGACGAGGTCGGCCCCCGTGAGGCCCTGCGCATGATCTTCCAGCCGGACCACCACGTCATCCTGGCCGACGGACCTCTCGAGGGGTTGGCTCGCGTGGAGGAGGACAAGCCCGACCTCGTCTTCTGCGACATTCGCATGCCGGAGATGTCGGGGCTGGAGGTGCTGCGCCGCATCAAGGCCACCCGCCCCCAGACCGAGGTCATCATGATCACCGCCTACGCCACCCTGGACTCGGCCCAGGAGGCCCTGCGCAGTGGCGCCGGCGACTACCTGCTTAAACCCTACGGCGTCGACGAAGTAACCGCCGCCGCCGAACGGGCCTTCGAGCGGATCCGGGCGCGGCAAAGGGGCGAACGTCACGAGCGGCAACTCGCGCAGGCCACCGAAGACCTGGCGGCCAGGCTGCTGGAGCACCACGGCGAGGACCTAGCCGACGCCGTTCCCCAAGTGATCCTGGTGGAGGACGACCCGGCCCTCCTGGCGGCCATGGCCGCCTATCTGCGCAGCGCGGGCTTGCGGGTGGCCCTCTTCGACCACGGCCGCCCCGCCCTCGCCCAGATTGCGCAACACGCCGAGCAGGGCGCCGGCGGTCCCCGCATCGTGGTCACCGACCTGCGCCTCCCTGACTTTCTGGGGCTTCACCTCGCCCGCCGCGCCAAACAATGGCTGCCGGACGTCTCGGTGCTTCTGCTCACCGCCGAAAACATCGAACTGGCAAACGCCCCTTACCTGGACGCCGTGCTCAACAAGCCTTTCCCTCTCCCCGACCTCCTCACCCAGGTCCAGGCTCACCTGCGTCCCGCCGAAATCGTTCAGTAGCCGCCCCCCGCCGATCGGCGATCCCTCCTGCCCATGTTGTTAGGCGCTCTGGGCCCGCCGTTACTTGATCAGTCTCACCGTCGCCGTGCCCCCACTGGGATCGGGCGTCCCGTAGATCTCCCACCCCGATCCGTTGATGACCACCCGCTCTGCCATCAGCGATCCGTTCTTCACGCACTGGTCGCTGCCGTTGAAGGTTATCGTCCCGTTGGGCGCCAGAATCGTGCCCCGCCACTCCCCGTTCGCGCCGTTGACCGTGATGTTCCCGTGGAGCGAAAGAAACAGCACGAAGTTAGGCGCCGCGCTGGTGGCCGGGCCGTGCCTAGTGCCGTTGATGGTAATGTTGCCGTCGGCGACGATGGTCACGTTGGGCATGCTGCATCGGGACCCGTTGATGACCACATTGCCGCGCACCCGGTACACCCCCGGTGGCACCACCCGGTCGGAGCCGTTCACGGTGTAACTGGGCAGGTCGTAGTCGTAAACGAAATCCTCCGGCGTGTAGGTCAGCGGGTAGGGCTTGGGACTGGAAGGCACTTTTACCGGATTCACGTTCTGGCCGCTGCCGTTGAGTGTCCAGTTGCGCACATACTCGGCCCGACCTGTAATCGTCTGGTTGCTGCCGTTCATCGTGAAATCGCGATCGGCATGGGCATTTGCCGTGATCGTCTGCCCGGCACCATTGAAAGTCACGTCTGCGTTGGACCACAGATCGCTGTGGTAGAGAATCTGCCCCGATCCGTTGTAGACAACGTCGTGGTAAGGCGAGGAGGGCAGCCCGTGCGCGAAGACACACGCTAGTTGTCCGCCCGAGGTTTCCCGCAACGCCGTCGCGGTACGGGTCACCACAGTCCCACTTATTCCCAGGGCCCGGGCGAAACTGTAAGCGATAGGCACATGCACGTAAACCTCCACCGCTCTCTGCGCGCTTGTCAACTGCCCATACCCGGGCACCGAAGCCCCGGCCGCATAAAACGTGACCTCCTCGGGGTCCCACTCAGCCGCTAGTGCCCCTGCTTCGTTGTTCGCTTGCACGATCGCCCCGATCCGCGCCAGCGCCTCCGAATGGTTCGCATCTTGCACGAATCCGGCAGCCCCGGCCAAAGCCGCCGCGTCGGCCACCGTCTGGGCTCGCCCAGCCCCCACCATCAATGTTCCCAAGTCCAGACTTAGCGCCACCATCCCCAATAGCACGCTCATAGCGATGGCCACCAACACCGTCACGGCCCCGCATTTCCGCCCGCAGTATTCGCACCAGTAGCGTGTCCACATAGTCCCCTTATCCTCCCTGACCACCCATCTCCTTAGCCCAGGGCCGTCCGCCGTATCGCCCTGCTCTGCCTGCCCATGTCTCCAGCAGAGCCCGGGAAAGTCGGCGAACTCTCCGACCCCCGCCGGGGCCGGCTCACTTGACCAGTTTCGCCCTCCACAGCCCGGTGTTCTCGGCCAAGGCGTCCCCCGAGGCCCCCGGCATCTGGAACTGGATAAAGCGGCCGGTGATACTTTTCTGCCCGCTGGTACTTACCGACTCTAGCCAGAAAGCCCCAAACCTCTTGATCCGAAACCGCGCATTGCTTCCGGTGCCGTCCAGGTACTCGCACATGGGGACGATGAGAATGCGCGGGTTGTCCCGGTGGTAATCCTCAAAGGTGTCACCCGCCCACGGCTCCCAGTTCGCCCGCTGCAGGCGCGCCAAGCCGTCGCTGGACGACGCCAGCGCCTGGCTCCACTGGCCCACCGAGAGACCGGTGTAGGCGTAAACGTACTCGTTCACCTGTACATAATTCCCGATGATCTTCTCCGGCGGCACCTGGTAGCCCCGCAGCATCAAGTGAAAGTCGTTCGACCCCGTCTTCGGCGTCAGGAACCCGAAGTTGCCGGGTATGTTGGCGTAGTGCGGCCCGTCCGCCATCAGCAGGTTCTGGGTTTCCCCATACCGATACTCGGTGCCGTAACTGATCCACATCGGGCAGATTGGCGCCCCCAGCGCGAAGGTGCGCACCGCCGTCGCCGTCCGCGTCACCGTGGTCCCCGTTAGCCCGAAGGCCCGTGCGAAGTAGTA
>CALFVE010000299.1 GCA_937928475.1 uncultured bacterium
ATTGCCCACCGCGTAGAAATACCCCGGACACTTCTGGGCCACGCGCCAGCACCGCTCCACTTCCGCCCGAATTGCTTCCTGCGGCCCGCGCATAAGGAGGCGGCAGTCCATGTTCCCGATCAGAACGTGGGTCTGGCCGTACTTCTCGGCGAGGCGCTCCAGGCTCACCAGCGGCTCGAAGATGAAGCCGTCGGCCCCCACTGCCACCAGGTCCTCCACCAGCGGTTCGTAGTTGCCGTCGCTGCAGAACAGTACCTTCAGGCCCCGCTGCCTGAGGGGCGCCCAGAGCCGCTCATAGCGGGGGATGATGTATTTGCGATACCAATCCGGGTGAAAGACCGGCCCCTGGGTCCAGACGATGTCGTCGTGGCAAAGGAAGAGCGGCATGTCGGTGCGCAGCCAGGCCGCGATGTCGCGCTCGGAGATGAGCGTGTACTGCTCCAGGATCTCGTCGAAGCGGACGGGATCGGTCATCGCCGCTTCCAGGAACATCTCCCAGCCGTAGGCCAGAATGCACCAGGTGAAGACGGTGTTGTAGATGCCGCCGGGCACCACGGCGTCGGGGCACTGCCGGCGCTGGTTGTCGAGCATGGCCTGGAACTGACCAGCGGTCGCCTCCAGGTCGGGGAGGCCGTATTCCTGCAGGGGATCGGTGTCCAGGACTTCCTGGACACTCCGGTAGGCGTCAAAATGTGGCCGAGGCGGCTCGGTTGGATTTTCGGCGAACTGAGCGGTGCCCATCCAGGAGCGGCGACCGGGCTCCAGGGGGCGCCCGAAGGTCAGCCACATGAAATCGAAATCCATCGCCCGGTAGGCTCGCCGCCAGGCTTCCTCCGCTTGCGCGGGGTCCTCCGGATCGAGCCCCGAGACCAGACGAATATAGCGCAGGTTGGAGATGTACTCGGTGCGAGGGATCTCCGGCTGCATCTCCAGGTTGATCGCTTTCCAGCCGCGTTCGTAACTCATGGGATCTCCCAAGGACAGGAAACGGACCCAGCCGACTGGCTGCGTCCGTTCCCGATTCCATCCCCGTTGCGTTTCTCCTGCTTGCTCCTTAGGGTGTCTTCTCTCCCTTGGTCTTGTCGCCTCGCTCGGCCTCCCGGAACTGGGAGGCCCCGCCTACCTCCAGATAGGTGGCGTCCTGGGCCCAGTAGCGGGTGACCTGCTCGTCGGCGAAGTCCAGGTACAACCGCCGGGCATCGGTGGCCAGGCGTCCGAGCAGCCCGGCCCAGTCGAGGCGGACCTGCCGGCCGCTTTCGTTGAGCAGAAGCCACTCCTCGCGTCCCTCTTCCGTCCGCACACGCAAGGCCACTAGGTCCGGCTCGTCTCTGACGAACTCCACGTTGTCCGCCAACTCCTGGGCGTCTTGCCCCGGGTCATGCGGCAGCAGCAGCCAGGAGAAGCGCACCGTCTCGTTTTCCTGGGGCTGGCCCTCCCAGAGGTAGCGGGTGGTGTACTGCGCGGTGTACCGCACCAACTCCTCTTGCCGTTCGCCCACTTGTAGCGTTCGGTCATCCCGCGGGCTATGATACACCAGCAGGTCCCAGCGGGGGTTGAGGAAGTACGCCGGCGGCAGCGAGGGGCCATTCTCGAAGTAGCAGTTCAGCCAGTGCTTGCCGCTCGCGGTGATGCGCTGAGTATTCCACACCGGGCCGAGGCGGGCCGGGAAGGATTCCAGGAACTTGGCGTTGTCCCGTACCAGGCAGAAGCGATTCTTCACGAAGAAGAACTCGCGCGCTTCCTCCACACGGTAGCCCATGTAGTTGCTCACGTTGAGGCGGGCGTAGGTCGCCAGCGGGCTGTCCAGGAAAGGCTCGACCGTGGCCTCCATTCCGCGCCAGCCCTGGGGCAGTTGCCGGGGGAGTTGCCCGCCCTTTTGGCCGCAGAAGGTAGCCTCGCCGGTGGGGTCTTCAATCTGCAGCGCGTTCTCCCGGCTAACCACTTTCTCGGAGGTCATGCACGCAAAGGTGGATCCCATCCGCAGCAGGCCCAGGATCGCGGTCGGATTCATAGGGTCGTGCCGAGTGTAGGCCTCCACCATCATGAACAGGTCATTGGGCTCCCAACCGCTGCGCAGGATGATCTTGTGAGGCATCTCTTTGTCCGTCATGCCCATATTGCAGTCGAGCGTCCCCCAGCCGGGGTACTGCTGCTCGGCCTCTTCGTTGGAGAGGCGAGTGATCTCCTTGCGAAACAGCACCCGCGAGGCCCCGTCGGGCATGACCGGGTCAATCCTGTCGTCAGCGAGCACGGCGGCCAGGGCAATCGGCTCTACGGTGGTGGCGAACACGTGGTTGTGCGCGCGCAGGGGCTCCCCGCGGGCGCGCAGGTTGTTGAAGATACGGTGGGCCGCCCAGCGGTAGCGCCCGTCGCCGGTATGCTTGGCGGCCAGTTCCAGGGCCAAGATGCGGTCGCCGCAAGCAGAGTTCCAGCCGGAACTGGCCCCGTAGGGCGGGGTGGAGCCGTCGGGGGCCACCTCGTACAGGAGTCGCTCCCAGAACTCTTTCATCTTCGCATCCTGCCAGACTTCTTCCCGGCCCATCAGGTCGGCGGTGAGCATCACCCGCTGCAGGGCCCCGTAGAAGTAGCCGGTATCGTTGATGCCGATGTCGCGGAACTGCCACCAGTCGTTCCAGACCGCCTCGCAGTAGGGCTTCCAGCGCTCGGCCTGAGGGATATCAGGGTAGTAGAAGAGCGCCAGGGCGCGGGCGCAGGCTTCCCCCTGGGCGCGATGGTGCGAGCCACGGGTGTAGTTGAGCGTGGGGCTCCAGGAGGAAAGATGCTCGGCTAGGAAGACCAGCATCTCCTTGGCCCAGGCCTCGCGCTCCGGGGGCAGCGCCTGGTTCTGGCGGAGTTCGCGCAGGATCATCCCGGCGAGGTACGGCCCCTCCCAGGAGTAGTGCACGCCACCGTTTTCCTGCACGAACTTCTGCATCGCTGCGTAGTAATCGTCCAGCGCGGCGAGCAGGGCCTGGGCGTACTGGGGGTCCTTGGTGAAATGATAAGCAGCGAGGGTGGACAGAGCATGCCGCGGACCGTAGACGCCGTGCTTGGGATTGGGCAGGATCGGCTCGGGATACATGGCCTGGGCGTACTCGTAGTAGTCCCGAGCGGTGACTTCAATCTGAGCGATTGGCGGCGGCTCCCCCGCCGCCTCGTCCGCCTGAGCAAAGGCGACCGGCAGCACAGCGAGAACGAGAACGGGAAGAATAGTCATTGCCGAAACAGACGTGGAATTCATGCTCATCTCCCCGTGGAACGGACCTCGAGACACACTCACTGTGTGCACCGAATGCGCCGGAGATCCCTCGGATTAGGTCCTTCGCAACGAAGACAGGCTCGAAACCTCCGACTCTGCGAATTCTCGCTCCAGGGAAAGGGCTCCTCCCCGTCCCCGCCTAGTCCGGCACCAGATGCGGGGCGAAGGGCTCCAGGTAGGGCCGCCAGGTGGCGTTTTGCAGGGCCCGGCGGAAGGTGGAGAAGCTCAGGTAGGGGATGAAGCGCGGGCGCTGGGGCGTGCGCAAGAGGGTAAGCCCGACTTCCCGAGGGGTGCGGTTGCCCTTGCGGTTATTGCACTCGATGCAGCAGGCCACCACGTTCTCCCAGACATGCTTGCCGCCCAGATGGCGGGGGATAACATGGTCCAGGGTGAGGTGCTTGCTCTGCCGGCCGCAGTACTGGCAGGTGTGCTCGTCCCGGGCCAGCACTGAGGAGCGGGAGAGTTTCACTTCGGGTAGGGGGCGGCGAATCTGCTCGGCCAGGCGCACCACGGCGGGCAGTTGCATGCTCACCGAGGTGGAGCGCAGCGTCCGGGAGTCGTGTTCGAGCGGCACCGCCTTGCCTAGGTAAACGAGCACGATGGCCCGCCGCCAA
>CALFVE010000300.1 GCA_937928475.1 uncultured bacterium
GCCACCCTCCCCCGCAAGGCGGGAGAGGGTGGGCAGCGGAGGAGAGGTAGGGAGGCGAGTGGGCTGCCTCCTGGCCTTTACGGCGCCGGCCGTCGCCGGCGCGGCGCTGTACGGCTGGTACAACTGGGTGCGCTTCGGCGATCCGCTCAATCCTGGCTATCCTCCAGTCACCTTCACCAATCCTGTGCTGGCGGGGCTGCACCTGCAACTGCTCAGCCTGGAGCGCGGGCTGATCTGGTATGACCCGCTGGTGGTGCTCGCTCCAGTAGGAGCGATCCTGCTCTGGCGGAGACGACCGGGCTTGGTGCTGCTGGTGGGGGCTCTGTTCGTCGGCTTTCTGCTCCTGTACGCAACCTACGCGCAGGCTCCGGCGGGCGGACACAGCGCCGGGCAGCGCTTCCTGCTGGTGGTGATGCCGCTGCTGGTGCTGGTGGCGCTCCCCGCCCTGGCGGCGCGTGGCTCCCCTCTCCCCAGCCGCGAGCGCAGCAAGCAGCGCGGGAGAGGGGGCGGGGGTGAGGAGGGCGACGCGGTGGGGGACGCAGCGGCTGACCTGCGGAGCGCGGGCGGGGCGCCGACGCCACTAGCGCGCCCTTGGCAGCGCGCCGCAGTTGCGGCTATAATCGCCGCGTCAGTACTGGTGCAACTGCCCTTGGTCTACGTCAACCCTTCCTATTACTACGCGCGCCTGGGCGCGGAGCAGGAGGCAACTGGCCGCGAAGCGCCGGTGGCGTCTGCCGGTGACGCGCTGCTGGTGCGCGCCTGGCTACTGGCCGGGGAGGTCACCCGCGACACGCTGAGCCGACCTGAGTGAGTGCGCTCGTTGCCCGAGCGGGCCGGTCCCGTTGAGGAAGCGGCGGCGCTGCTGCCGGGGCCGCGCTCCTTCCACGTGCCCTACTTCTGGTGGGCACTCGCCTGGGCGTACGGAGTGCCGCCGAAGGCGGTCTTTGCTGCGTTGGCTGTGCTGGGGGTCGCAATCCTTCTTGCTGTTCGCAACCTGGCGACGATCGCCGTGGGTCGAAGTGGAAAGCCAACCCCGATGAACACAAGGGCTCGCCTATGACCAGGCTGGAACACTTCTGGGTTCGCTTGTTAGGGTCTGAACTTATGTCGTGGGCGGTCGTGCTGGTCGGCGTCGCACTTCGTGCCAGCCAATACCTCCTGAACCCGTCATTGCGAATGGACGAGGCCGCTTTATCACTCAACCTGCTCGGACGGGACTGGGGGCAGTTGCTGGCCCCGTTGGACTACAACCAAGCGGCCCCGCTCGGATTCCTGTATCTAGAGAAGGCTGCTATCTCACTGTTCGGGGATAGTGAATACGGACTCAGGCTAGTCCCCTCGCTCGCAGGCGCCGTCTCAGTGCCCCTCTTCTGCCTGCTGGTACGCAGGTGGGAAAACAGGGGCGCCGCGCTGGTCAGTCTGACCTTGTTCGCATTTTCTTTTACCCTGATCCGGTGGTCTCGGGAGGTCAAGCAGTACTCGCTGGACGTGCTCGTGGTCCTGGCTCTCCTCCTGGTCCTGGGCTGCCGGTCGCCTGCACGCTGGACAGGTCTATGGACGGCTGCCGTTTCGATCGCCGCTGGCGCGGCGGTCTTCCTCTCCCACCCCGCTGTTTTCATCCTCGGGGCAGTTTCCGTATTGGAGGGTCTCGCGATCGGACTCCGGCGGCAGTGGCGGGCACTCGGGCTTGTTGGCGTATTCACCGCGGTCTGGGGCGGTGCGTTCCTTGTTCACTGGAAAATCGCCGTACGGGAGATCGCCACGCGCGGCGAGATGCTGGAGTACTGGTCATCCGCCATGGTGCCTCTTCCGCCAACCACGTTGGAGGACCTGCGGAGTCTTTTCAGCAAGTTCGTCGAGGTTATGGAGGCGAGCGGGGGCTTCCCTGCGCCAGCCCTCGCTGCACTGCCCGTCGCTGTGGGCGCAGTGACTCTGTTCTCGCGGAAGCCGTCGTATCTTTGCCTACTTGGTGGCCCCGGCGCTGTTCGCCCTTGGCGGGGCAGCACTGCACAAGTACCCCTTTACGGATCGTTTCCTGCTCTTCTTGGCTCCGGCGGTGCTATTGCTGGTGGGAGTCGGCGCCGATCACATGGGCGTGCTCGGGAAGAATGTCCGCGGCCTTGGACCGCTAGTGGCCCTGTTGGTAGTGGGACCCGTGGTGTTGTGGAACGCGCGGTACTTGCTGGATCCCATCCGCTTTGAGGAGCTGCGCCCAGTCTTGGAGCAGTTTGTCGAGCTGCGTCAGCCTGAAGATGCTTGCTATCTCTACTATGGGGCTATCCCAACCGCACGCTACTATTTCCCGCGGCTAGGCATTCGGGAAGCTTCCTGCACACTGGGGAAAGCGCATCGCGAGGATTGGTTGCGCTACTGCGATGATCTCCAGCCCTTCCTAGGCAGAGGCCGAGTCTGGGTGGTCTTCTCTCATGTCTGCAACTGGCGCGGCGTTGACGAAATTGAACTCATTGACCGCTTTCTGCTACGTCATGGCAGGGCTGTAATGAAAATCAAGCGGCAGAACGCGGGTGCGTACTTGTATGACCTGACCGCGCCTCCTGAGATCTCCCCAGGGAGGCCGAACGGAACGGCAGTCACCGAGCGGAGGGCAGACTTGGACTAATGAAACTCTCCGTCATCATGCCCGTCTACAACGAGGCGGCCACGGTCGAGGAGATCGTCCGCCGGGTACTGGCCGAGCCCCACGAGAAGGAACTCCTCATCGTGGATGACGGCTCCACCGACGGCACCCGCGAGATCCTGGCGCGCATACAGGAGCGAGAGCCGGAGCGCGTGCGGGTGATCCTGCACGAGCGCAATCAGGGCAAGGGCGCGGCGGTGCGCACCGGCCTGGCGCAGGTCACCGGCGAGGTGGTGCTCATCCAAGACGCGGACCTGGAGTATGACCCCAAGGACTACGCGGTGCTGCTCCAGCCCATCAAGGAGGGCCGCGCTGACGTGGTCTACGGCTCGCGCTTCCTGGGCGTGCATCGGGCCTTTCTTTTTTGGCACATGGCCGGCAACCGCCTGCTGACCTTCCTCACCAACCTGCTGTACAACGCGACGCTCACCGACATGGAAACCTGCTACAAGGCCATCCGGGCCGAGTTTCTTCAGGGAATGCGCCTGCGCAGCAACACTTTCGACATTGAGCCAGAGATCACGGCCAAACTGCTCAAGCGCAAGGCGCGCCTGTATGAGGTGCCCATCAGTTACTACGGGCGGGATTTCAGCGAGGGCAAAAAGATCCACTGGTACGACGGCTTCCGCGCCATCTGGACGCTGGTGAAGTACCGGTTCATTGATTAGTGGAAAGTGGAAGGTGCGGGATCGGCTTAAGCGTCCCTCCAAAGGAAACTCGACGCTTCCGACTTTCGACTTCCGGCTTCCGGCCCCCCCTTCATCCCATGCGCCGATACTTCATTTTGCTTGCCTCCGTGATCATCCAGATTTGCCTCGGGGGAACCTATGCCTGGAGCGTCTTTGTTCCCGCGCTGAGCCAGGACTACGGCCTGAGCAGCGCGCAGACCCAAACCGTCTTCGGCGTTACCATCGGCCTGCTCTCGCTGTCCATGGTCTTCGCCGGGCGGCTGCAGGAGCGGCGAGGGCCGCGTCTGGTGGCGGGAATCGGCGCCGTCCTGTATGCTTGCGGATACTTGCTGGCGGCGCATTCGCGCGGCGAGTTCGCTTGGCTGCTGGGGGGCATCGGGTTTCTGGCCGGGACCGGCATCGGGTTCGCCTACGTCTGCCCGCTGGCGACCTTGGTCAAGTGGTTCCCGGAACGCAAGGGTCTGATCACCGGGGTAGCCGTCGCCGGCTACGGAGCAGGGGCTATCCTGCTCTCCACTTTGGCCGCGCTGCTCTTCGGGCGAGGCCTTTCGGTGCTGGAGGTCTTTCGCCTGATCGGCTTCGCCTACGGCTCGGTGGTCTTCCTGGGCGCAATGACCCTCAGCGTCCCGCCCGCTCTCCCGAAGGAACCCAGGTCAGCGGGAGTATGTCCCGCAGGCCTGCTGAGATGCCGCGAGTTCTCTGCGTTGGTCGTAGGAATGTTCACTGGAACCTTCGCGGGGGTGACGGTCATCGGCAACCTGAAGCCGATCGGCCTGAGCGGCGGGGTGAGCGCAGTCGCGGCCACGGCCGCCATCAGCGCCCTGGCCGTGGGCAACACGCTGGGGCGGATCTCTTGGGGCGCCCTTTATGACCGCTGGGGCCGGCCCGTGATCCCGCTGTCCCTGCTGTTCCTGAGCACCGCGGTGCTGGCGCTGCTGGCGGGGCACGCTCGCGCCGTGGGGCTGCTGGTGACCTCGGTGCTGGTGGGGCTAGGCTACGGAGCCTGTCTGGTGCTGTACGCAGCGCGCATTGCCACCGTGTGGGGACCGGGGGAAGTCGGCAATATCTACCCTTTGGTCATGCTCTTCCACGGGGTCGCGGCGCTGATCGGCCCGCCTATCGGCGGCGCGTTGTTCGACGCCACCGGCAGTTACGCGGCCCCGCTTCTGCTCAGCGCGGCCGTGGCCAGCCTGGGAGCGCTCGTGCTGTGGTTGACGGGGTTGACGCGGAAGCGACCAGCGGAGACAATTGTTCCGCATGTTATTGA
>CALFVE010000301.1 GCA_937928475.1 uncultured bacterium
TCGGCACGTTTAAGCCGAGTTCCGGCAATCCCTACATGCCCACGTCGGTCTATGGGATCAAATTTGACGGCCTGGCCACCAAGAAACTGCACATTGAGTTTGACAGCCCGCGGGCCCCGGTCTGGGGCGACTTTTACGCCAGGGACGGGACCGGCAAGTATGCCTGGAATACCGGTTTCCGGAACCCCGACACCGACCCTACCGTCCGGCCGCACAGTGGTTCCGAGGACTATCATATCCTGCGGCCGGACACTTACGGCCCGATTCCCGAACCGGGTACCTTTGTCCTGGTGGGTCTAGGTTTGGCCGGGCTGGGCGCACTGCGCCGACGCCGACGGGCTAACCAATCCTAGGCGCACCGCGCAAGACAGGATCGCACAGGGGCGGTCGCCGCCGTCCCTCTTCTGCCCGCGCCGGGCAGGTGGGCCAGGGCTGAGAGGCTCCCGCAGTCATCCCAGCGAGCCAGGCCGTGCCGGCTTGCTGGCGCCGCGGTGTTGCTGTGCTCCCCAGCGCTTCCGCCGAGGTGCGTTGACGCTTCACACTCCCTCAGTTTCCTCGACGAAGACCGGTCCCCGACTGCTCTGCTTCCTGATTTGCCGCGAGCCGACTGGTGATCGCTAATGGGTTTCATGGTCGTGGCCCCGGTGTACGTGGCCACAGGCCCTCTCGCAAGTGCTGCGCAGGCGGAACGCAATCCCGTGGAGGAGGGAAAGGGGCGGACCCCAGCGGCACCTGAGGCAGAAGGTTGTCCAGTCGAGAGCGGGGAAGTGAAAGCGTGCATATATGACCGGGACGGCTCTGTCGCGTTGCCTAAAGGCCTCGTCCCCAAGCCGCCTTCGGAAGGAGCAGGTCCTCATGCGCGCGGTATTCTTGTTCGGCTGGGTCTTTATTCTGTGCATGCTGCTGACCAGGGCCTCAGCGGCTCCCGACTGGATTCCTGACCCCACCAACGCGAAGTGGATCCTCTTCGGCGGGGAGAAGGGTATCGCCGAGGAGAACGGCCTCTATGTGCACCCTGGCGGCGCCGAAGGCGAAATCGTCGGCGGCGAGCGCGGCGGCATCCCAGTGGGCCTTTCGGTGCGACCTGGGGGCGGGCCGGGGTATTTCTATCTCAAGGCCGATCCTTGGCCTCAGTTCCGCGCCTGGCAGGGCGACCGTGACCTGCTGCTGGTGGTGCGCTACTGGGACGGCGCTTCCGGCAGTCTGTTCCTCCAGTATGATTCCTCCGACCCTCGGGTGAAGCGCGATCCCTACCCCGCCGGAGTCTGGCGTCGGCCGGAGGAATGGCCGCAGGGCCTGGAACTCAAAGGGGACAAGACCTTCAAGACGGCTAGCGTGCGCCTGCCGCTGGCCATGTTCACCAAGCGATGCCACGGCGCCGACTTTCGCCTGGACCCCAACTCGGTGGACTTCGCTCTGGTGGGTCTGGCCCTCGTGCGCGTCCCGCGGCAAGCCCTGCCGGTTATCGTCACTCAAGAGTTAGCGGTAGAAAGGGCGACCGGCTTCACCTCCTACGGCAAGGGGGCGCGGATGGTGGGGAATTTTGTGCAGCAAGCGGACGAGCCGGTGATGCTGGAGGCGGAATGTGCGCAGGGCCTGTCCCTGCGCGGCGGGCATACCCCAGGCCTAGATGCGCAGGCCTCGGGGGGAGGATATATTCACTATGTGGAGTCGTCCACCTATCGCTTCATGCTCAAGACGCCAGGAAGGTACATCGCCTGGGAGCGCGCCTTCTTTCCCTGGGACGGGTACTGGAATCACACGGAGTCCATGGACGGCCGCCCGGGCACAGTCATCAGCGACGCCCTGAAAAAATCGGAGCAGGGCTGGGAATGGGTGAAAGCCGGGACCTACGAACTGACCGCGGGGGAGCATACCTTCGAGATAAGTTACGAGGGCGGCGCCCGACTGGATGCGATCGTTTTCTCGCGCTCCGAGGAGCCGCCGGATTTGGCCGCGCTTAGGGCCTCGTATCAGGGCCCGATCTCCGGCGAGATCTGGACGACGCCAGTACAACCCTTCGACGTGGCCCAGTGGCGGCAGGTGACCTTCGCGCTGGGAGGACCGCGGGAGGGCGTCGTCTATGAGTACAGCACCGACGGAGGCAAGACTTGGAGGGAGTTTGATCCCGCAGCCGGGCTGGAGAGCCTAACCCCGGCAGGCGGGGGAAAGGACACTATCCAATTCCACCTGAAAGTCAGGGGCAAAGCAGGCCAGGCGCCGCCCCTGTTCGGCGGAGGGAGCCTAGCCTATCAGGCAGGGCCCAACAACGTCCGCTATTTAGAGAACGCGCGCCTGAAGATCGGCATTGATCCCTACGGAGTAAAGAGCATCTTCGACCAGCGCAGCGGCAAGTTCGTGGCCCAGGCTCCGGAAGCGCACGACGCCCTGGCGCTGATCCTCACCAAGCCGGTGGGCAACGCCTCGCCCACCACCTGGGACCTGTACAATGCCTCCCTGGTGGACTTCCGCCTCGGCGGGACCCGGGAGACGCCGGCCCTGACCATGATCCATCGCCTCTCCAACGGCATTGGGCTGACCACCACCGCGCGCCTGCTGCCCTCCGGGCAGGTGGAGTGGCAACTTGCGATTGATAACCCGACCGAACTGGAGGTCTGCGAAGTGCGCTTCCCGGTCATCCCGGGCTGCGCGCTGGGGGATGATCCTCAGGACGACTGGATCTTCTTCCCCAAGTGCTGGGGACAGACCTGGCAGAATCCGGGCGCGAACCGAGCCTCGCTCTTCTGGGGCCCCAGCATGCGCTGGACGGCGATTTGGGATCAGACCAGCGGCGTCTATCTCGGGATTGAGGACCCCAAGTTCGAAGACAACGCTTTGTACTACGCCGGGGACCCCTCGGGCGGGGTGACGCTGGCCGCGCAGCAGCGCATCTTGGCTAAGCCGCGTGGGAACTGGCAGAGCGGAGTGTATCGCCTGGCGGTGACAGGCGGAGACTGGCACGAGGCGGCGGACATCTACCGCGCCTACGTGGCCAAGGCGCTCAAGCCCTGCGAGGTAGCGCCGCACATCAAGTGGCTGCTGGACGAATGGGGCGGGCCCAACTCCAACATCAACCCCTTCGTGGGCTGGGACGTGATCACTACCGACGGTCCCTACTTCTGGGCCGCCAACCGACAGATGACGGACGGAGCCGACTCGGGCTATTGCGGCCTCTATCCCTGGCCCTCGCCGGCCTGGGGCTCGACGCGCGAGTTCGCCCAGAAACTAGCCCTGCGCAAGGCCACTGGAGGCATGTACACGCCTTACCACAACTTCCACCTGTGGGCGCCGGGCTACGGGCACTATCCGCGTATCGGCACCTTCCCCAAGTCGCGGCTGCCCCAGGAAGCGCCGCTGCCCGATGACGCCTGGTATGCCCGCGCCGCGGAAAAGGGCTACAACGGGGGCTACGCCCGCTTAGAGACCGACTACTTCGCCCAGGTGGGCATGGCCATGGGCTCCCGCGAGTGGCGAGAGTGGCTTTATGACTGGACTGCGCGCTACCTCGACTGGGGCACCGACGGGATGTACTACGACCAGTTCAACATGATCTATGGGAACGGGCAACTTTATCCCAACTTTGACACTTACGGCTGCTGGATGCCGGCGACCCTGGAGGTCTTCTCGCGAATCAAGCGGGACTCCCGCGCCAAGGATCCTTATTACACCGCCTCAGGCGAGGTCTGCAACGATGTGTATGGGCAGTACCTCGACCTGCACATGACCTCGGGCGTCTGGAACCGCCTGGAGTTCTATACCTACTGCAACCCCAACCAGATTCTGATTGACGGCGCTTGGAACGGCGGCTTGGGCACCTGGTGGGGTGGACCGGAGCGCCGCCGGTTTATCTGGCAGTGCGGCGCGCGCTTCGAGAACTGGACTGACCCGGACTTTCTCTACCTGCGCCGCGCGGTCAAAAGTTTGCTCTATGACGCTGTCTTCCGGGATACCGTGGGCCTGGTGGTGAGGGACGCCCAGGGCCGGGTCCTGGAACCCGAGCGCGTGCCGCCCGGCCCCGACGGCAAGCCGCAGGTGGACCCCAACACCGGGCCTTACCGCGGCGTGATCGGGCGCTGGTTCCTCTTCAAGCAGGGAGCCCAGAGCGCGGCGCTCGTGAATCTCATCAATGCCCCGGTGCGGGCGGGCGCGACCTGCACCCTGTCCACGAAGGAGTTTGGCCCGGTCACCAGCGCCGTTGCCTGGACCCTCGACCGCAAACAGTTCGTGGTAAAGGGCACCCAGAAGGGCGACACTTACACCTTCCCGGTGCCGGAGGCGGAGTGCTCCAGCGTGGTGCTGGTCGCGGGCAGGGTGCGGCCGCTGGTAGAGTGGAGCCTGAGCGATCGGGCGGCGGCCCCCGGCGTGATCCGCCGGTTCCTCTTGCACATCACCAATCCCAACGCAGCGCCGATGTCGGGCAGTATCCGCCTGCGTCTGCCCCAGGGCTGGCCCGCGCCCCCCGAGGTCCGCTTTGGCCCCCTCGCTCCGGGCGCGAGTGCGGAGACTAGCGTGGCCTTTCAGGTGCCGCCGAATGCCGAGAAGGGCCGCCGCGATCTCTGGTGCGACGTCACCGGCGACGGTTTGACCTTCAGCGCCTATGAGTTTATCTCGGTGAACGATCCGGTGCTGGTGGACTTCCGCGGCAACCCCGGTACCTATCACGTCTGGGTGCGCAACTTGACCACGCAGCCTCTGACCGGCACGGTCGAGGTCTCGGCGCCCGCGCCGCTGCAGGTCTCCTGCGCCCGCGAGTTCGATCTGCCGGCCGAGGGCGAAGCGCGGATTCCCGTCACCGTGGAAGGTCGCCTGGCCTTGCGCGAGATCTCGGAGATGTCAGCGCGGGTTACCATCGCCGGTCAGACCTATGAGGTGGTGCGCGGGGTGATGCCGCATATCCCCAACGCCGACTTCGAAAGCGACTCGGCGGGGGACATGAAGCCCGACTGGTGGATGGGCCGCAAGGTGCGCGACGAGTGGGCCTATGAGCGGCTGCACCTGTCAACCGAGGCGCACAGCGGCAAGTACAGCCTGCTGCTGGACCCGCCCCAGGCGGGAGAGCAGTTCATCCGCGCCTACCCCACCAACGGTTGCTGGACGCCGAAGACCAAGTACCGGGTCTCCGTGTGGATTAAGTGCGCGGCGAAGGAGGGAGTGTACGTGGAGATCGGGGGACGCCGCTTGGGCGCCGGGCAGACCGGCCCGGAGTGGCAGCAGTTCGCGATGGAATTCACCACCGGCGATAATGTCCTCTCCGGCGGCTGGGTAGGCTGCTCCCTGATCAACAGTTCCGATCAGCCGGCCTATTTCGATGATCTGGTGGTGGAGGAGGTGGGGTAGGACAGGGCCCCTGCCGGTCGGTATTCCCGCCGGTAGGACGGGCGTCTCGCCCGTCGAGCCGTTGTCGGTCCAAATGATCATGGGCCAGGAGAACTCGTCCTCTTCCCCAGGGTGCTTGCCGCGGTCTTTCCCCGTGGCCACCCGCGAGCTGTGGCGGCGCCGACGGCACCTGCCGCACTGGGAACGAGCAGGCGAGGTGTACTTCGTCACCGTGAGGTTCCGGCGCGGCCGCATGAGCAGCCGGGAACGTCGCCTGGTGCTGGAGGCCTGCCTGTACTGGCAGGGCCGCAAGGCGCACGTTTATGGGGTCGTGGTCATGCCTAACCATCTGCACATGCTCCTCCAGCCCTTACCCCTCCCCGAGGAGATGGACCGACCGCCCGGAATGGCGCGGCAGTGCCACTCTCTGGTCGAGATTATGCACAGCGTCAAGAGTTACACCGCCCACGCCATCAACGCGCGTCGGGGTACAACCGGCCCACTGTGGGGACAGGAGAGCTTCGACCGCATCATGCGAGACCAGAAGGAGTTCTTGGAGAAACTGCGGTACATCATCAACAACCCCGTCAAGGCTGGCCTGATCGCAGACGCCTGGGATTACCCGTTTCTCTGGATAGAGGAGATGGGGCCGCCGCCGAGAGACCGGGACTGAACTAAGAGATACAGGCGGGGCCAAGGCTGCGACGGGCGAGACGCCCGTCGTACTGAGCCGAAACGGAGGCCTAGGATGGCTGAAACCCTCTCCCCTCGCGAGCGCGTCTTGCTGGCGCTCAATCACCAGACCACCGACCGCGTGCCTATCGCCATGGTCTGCGCCGGGATCAATCCGCCAGCGCGGAAGGCGTTGGAGGAGTATCTGCAAAGCCAGCGGGGCCTCTCGGTAGACGAATATCTCACCCCCTTAATTGACATCGCCGGTTGCGGCCCGGCGTACGTTGGCCCGGCCCTGGAACCCGGCGGTGACATCTGGGGCGTGCGGCGGGCGCCGCAGTGTTACGGCGAAGGCTCCTACGACGAGATCTGTTACTACCCCCTCGCCCAGGCCGAAACTCCCGCCGACTTGGACCGGCACACCTGGCCCAGTCCCGACTGGTTTGACTACTCGGTGATCCCGGGCCAGATCGCCCGCGAGCGGGCGGGCCGCAACCGCGCCCTGATGGTCGCCAACGGCAATATCTTTGAGACCTCCTGGTACATGCGGGGCTTCGAACGCATGTTCATGGACTTCGTACTCAATCCGGAACTCGTTCACGCCATCTTCCGCCGCGTAACCGACTTCTACAAGGAATACTTCCGGCGGATGCTGGCGGCCGGCGGCGGGGAGATTGACCTGGCCTTTACTGCCGATGATATCGGCGGCCAGCACGGCTTGCTGATGTCTCTGTCCATGTGGGAGAGTTTTCTCAAGCCGTACCATGCCGAACTCAACGCCGTCATCCACGAATTCGGCGCGAAGATTCTCTACCATTCCGACGGTTCGGTAACCGAGGCGGTGCCCGGCCTGATTGACATGGGCATTGACTGCCTGCAAGCCTGCCAGTTCTCCGCTGACAATATGGACCCGGTCTTCCTCAAGGAAACCTACGGCGACCGGCTCTGCTTCGAAGGCGGCATTAGTGTGCAGACCACCCTGCCCTTCGGGACGGTGGACGACGTGGTGGCAGAGGTGGAAGAGCGCATCCGGGTGTTGGCCAAGGGCGGCGGCTACATCCTGGGCCCTTCGCACGCCATCCAGGCAGGTACCCCACCGGAAAATATCGTGGCCATGTTTGACACGGCGCGGGAGTGTCCACTGCCGTGAACCGCAGTGGCAGGTGGAACGTGGAAGGTAGAACGTGGAAGGTAGAACGTGGAAGGTGGAGCGTGGAACGGGGGAAGGGGCCATGAGGCGGTAGTGCAGGCGTCTCGCCTGCGTCCGTAGCGCGGGTTTCCCAGCCTGCGTCGCAAGGGCCGGTTTCCGGACCTGGGTGGCTTCACATCCTGCGTGCTGGCGGGAACTCCCGCCTACGCGCAGGCGTACTAGCCAGCGAAGGGAGGCGGTTTCCATGCTTCGCGGGCTGATGGTGAGCGCTTGGGTCTGTCTCGCGCTTCCCGCTCTGGCGGACGGGATGTTTGCTCCCGCCAAAGGCCTAGCTCGCGCTTTTCAGCAGGAGTTGCAGCCCACTACCCCCCGGCAGTCCGCGGCGATCCTCCGGCGGCCCGACGGCCGGGAGAGTCTCATTCTCCAGCCCACCTATCGGGGGCCCGCCGCCGACTTCGCTTGGGTGGTGGACCCGCTGACCCCCGAGATCATCAACTCCGGCGGCTTTGTGGTGCGGGTAAGCACCGCGCCGGTTGAGGTGAGACCGTGAGAGTCCTGGTTCATTCGGGGCGCGTGGGGGCAGAGATCGGCGCGCGGGAGGGGCTGGTCACCGTCATCGTGGATGCCCTGCGGGCCAGCGCAACGATTGCCTCGCTCCTGGAGCACGGTGCCAGCGAGGTGATGGTCGTCGAGACTGTCGAGCAGGCTCTGGCCGAGAAGGCGCGGCGGCCGGAGGTGGTACTGGTCGGAGAGCGCGAGTGCTTGCGAGTAGAGGGCTGCGACCTGGGCAACAGCCCGCTGACGGGGGCCTGTCCGCTGCTCCCCGCGCCGGTGGTGTTCACCTCCTCCAATTGTTCGCGGTGCTGCGTGGCCGCGGGGGAGGGGAGCCTCACCCCCGGCCCCTCTCCCTGCGGCAGAGGGGAGCGAGGCAGCGCCGGCCTCACTCCCGGCCCCTTTCCCGGGGGGAGAGGGGAGCCAGGCAGCGCCACCTCCAGGACGAGCGGTTGCCGTACGGGCGCCGCGCGGCTGTTCATCGGCAGCACCGTCAATGCCCGCGCCGTGGCGCGGGTGGCCGGGCAGGCGGCGCGGGAACTGGGCACCGACCTCCTGCTGGTGCCCGCCGGCTATGCCGAGGACGAGACCCGCTTCAACCTGGAGGACCACCTGGCCTGCGGGGCGATCATCAAGCGCCTGAGCGAGGAGTTTCCTGTGGTGCGGGTAGGCAATGACGCCGCTCGGGCGGCCCAGGCGCTGTTCCTGCGTGCCGGTGAGCGGGGCCTGCCGCGGGCTTTTCTGCGCACCGACCACGGGCGGCGGCTGGTCAGCGTGGGCTGCGAGGCCGACGTGCGCTGGTGCGCGCGGTTGGACGTATACCGCACGGCGCCGGCGCTGATGGAGATGCGCAAACTGGCGGCGGGAGGCATCGGCGCGGTGTTCGCGCTCCCAACGGAGGGGCCGGCTGCAGGCCAGGCCTAGCCTGGGCTGAAACCGGCCCGCAAAGAGCCCAGCCGGCGACTGGCTTCTGCCTCACTAACGACTTTCGACTCCCGACTGCGGCGGCCGCGTGCTGGCCCTCACAGCCACCTCTCCAGCCACTCCACAATCCGCTTGCGCATGTCTGCCGTCTCGAAGTGCCCGGTCTCATAGCGTAGCAGTTGCCAGGCCTCGGGCGCGCCCAGTTTTTCATATACGCGCTTGAGTTCCGCGTCAATGCGGTCGAGGCCCGCCGGCGGAGTCAGGCGATCGTAGTTGCCGGCCAGGGACAGGTGCGGCCGCGGCGCGATGAGCGCGTTGATCTGGGCGGTGGTGAAGTGCAGGAGCAGGCGCGGGACGTAGTAGTAAATCCCGTGGCCGTCCAGGCCTTGGCTCTCGATCAGGGCATGGAAGTCGGTCAAGCAACACACGTCCACGCAGACCTTGATCCGCTCGTCCAGGGCGGCCACCCACCAGGACATGGTACTGCCCATGGAAAGCCCCATCGTGGCCAGGCGCTGCGCGTCCACCTCGGGCCGGGAGACCAGGTAGTCCACCGCCCGCAGGGAATCGTAGACCATCATGCCCCACATCACCCGGCCGTGCCAGAGCATGTGCTTGAAGATCTCGCCTTCGCTCCGCCCGCGGCGCTCGCCGAAGGCCCAAGTGTCGACGCAGAGCGCGCACCAGCCCCGACGGGTGAGTTCTATCGCCCACGGCGGCTCTTGCCAGGCACCGGGGAAGCCTTCGAGGAGTTCGCGCTTGCCCAGGGCATATTGCCCGCCGTGGAAGTGGTTGTAGAGAATGGCGGGGGCCGGCCCACTCAGGTGTTTCGGCTTTACGAAGAAGGCGGGGACCGCCTCCAGGCCGTTGAGGTCAAGAACGAGTTTCTCCAGGACGTACCCCTCGCGCTCTTCCTCCAGGACTTTCTCGCTAGCGATCGGGTAATCGCGCGGGGGGAGGTCCCCGAGCAGAGAATACAGTTCGGCCCGACGGGCGCTGGGATCACTCACAGCAGATTCCCTCCTTGTGCTGGGCTAGGGTGTGCCGTTGCCCCCTCCTGCCTCCGGGGGCTAGGCTGCCTCCGGCATCTCGGCCACTCGCGATACCGGCTGCAAGCCTCCGGGCACAGCAATCTTTCGCGTTTCTAGGAGCGCCTTGACCCGGCCCACCGCCTCCTCGGTGGCGACCCATTCGGAGCCCGGCCTTACCGCCAGCCGCAGACGCAGGCCCGGCGCCGCTTCCTGCCCGGCGTAAGGTTCGGGTGAGGTCACATGTACTAGGCGCCGGGGAAAGCTCGCCTGAAGGCTCTCGGCCAGCGTCCGCAGCGGCTCGGCTAGTTCCTCCGCCTGCTCCGCCGAGGCCAGCGGCACCAGCAGTTCGTACCAGACCAGGGGCTCGGGGTAGACGGCGACCGAACTAATCGCGCCGTTGGGAAAGTACTGGCGCTTGCCGTCGGGCAGATCCAGTGCCGTAGTGCGCAGTGTAATCTGCGCTACCTGGCCGAAGATCCCGTTGAGCGTGACGTATTCGCCCACCGCGTACTGGCCCTCGAGGAGGATGAACAGGCCTGTTACCAAGTCCCTGACCAAAGACTGGGCGCCGAAGGCGATGGCCGCACCCAGAAACCCGACTCCGGTGAGCGCGGGCCAGAGGTTGACTCCGAAGGCGGCCAGAAGGTAGAGAGCGCCCACTAGCAGGATGCCCCACCGCACCACGCTGCCCACCAGCGACAGAGCCGTGGTCGCTGCTCGGACATGAGCGGCCTTGGCGCCGGGAGCCGCCTCGGCCCGCCGCTGCAAGACCGGGCGCAGGCGCCGTTCCACCACCAGGGCCAGGCCGTAAAGCAAGGCCGCCGCCAACGCCACCACCACAGCCCCGGCCGCTCGCGCAGCCCAGGATTCAGGGGTGCCGATCTCCTGCAACAGCGCTTGCCAGAAGGTCATCGCTTGTCCCGCGTTTTGCTCGGGCATTGGCTCCTCGCCTCGGAGGCGGGGTGGGAGGCTAACCGGCCGTGCGGCTGGTGCCGACAACCACCGCGGCGCCAGTCCTCAGGCAGCGGTCGCCGACTTACCTGGCTCTCCTCTCCTTAGTCCTCCCACACTCCGAACTCCGGATTGGGCAGAAAGTCGCTGTTGCGCATCATCTCTGCCGCCCGGTGCAGGCTCTCTGGCGTGCCCGCATCCGACCAGCCGAAAGGCAGGATGTCGTAATAAAGTTGCCCCTTCTCTAGGTAGGCGTTGTTCACGTCGGTGATCTCATACTGCCCCCGCTCCGAAAGCCGTAGGGTCGGCAGAATATCCCAGAGGGTCTCATCGTACATGTACACGCCGATGACGGCATAGGGGCTGGGCGGATTCGCGGGCTTCTCGATCAACTCCACAATCCGGCCCTGCTCGTCAAAGCGGGGTACGCCGAAGCGCTGGGGATCGGGCACCTCCCGCAAGAGCACTCGCGCCCCCGCCTGCTGAGCGCGAAACTGCTCCACGTAAGGGCGGATGCTCCCGGCCAGGATGTTGTCGCCCAGCATCACCACGCAGCGGTCTCGGTCCACGAAGGCCTCGGCGCAGCGCAGGGCGTCGGCGATGCCCCGGGGCGCGTGCTGGTAAGCGAAGTACAGATGGGCCAGGCCGAACTCGCGCCCGTCGCGCAGCAGTTCCAGGAAAGCGCCGGGCTGATTGCCGCCGGTGACCAGCATGATGTCGCGCACCCCCGCCTCGACGAGATTGTGCAGGGGGTAGTACACCATGGGGAAGCGATGCACGGGCAGCAGGTGCTTGTTGGTCACCCGGGTCATGGGATAGAGGCGAGTTCCCAGCCCGCCGACGAGGATGATGCCTTTCACGGCTCTTATTGCTCCTTCGGAGTTGGGAGTCTGAGAGACGGGAGTGGGGAGCGCAGAGAAACTGACCCCCGGCCCCTGCTTATGCGGGAGAGGGGAGCCGGGCACAGCCGCTCTCGGCAGGGCGTCCGTGAGGCGCGGGCCCCGAGACGGGCCGAGTCCCGGCGCTGGGGGCTCACGTTGCGCTCTGCGCGATCCACCGTACAATGTCGCCGCGGCTCACGATCCCCACCAGGCGGTCGCCCGCCATCACTGGCACCCGCTTGATGTCGTGCTGGGCCAGCAGCGAGGCAATCTCCGGCACCGGCGTCTCCGGTGTCACCGTGATGACCTCGGTGGTCATCAGCTCCGCGACCGTCGCCTCGCCCGGCTCCACCCCCGGCAGGTCCGATTCGCTGATGATGCCCACCAGCCGCCCCTGGTCGCAGACTGGCATGCCGCTGATGTGATGCTCAGCGAGGATGCGGGCCGCCTCCAGCGCCGTCGCCTGCGAGGTGGTGGTTACTACTTCCCGGGTCATGATGTCC
>CALFVE010000302.1 GCA_937928475.1 uncultured bacterium
GACTGAGGGGAGGCGGCAGCCATGCCCGACTTATTGGCGATTCTCCAGGAGGCCTTGACCGTGGAGCGCGACGGGGAGGCCTTTTACCGGCGCGCCGCAGAGACCTGTCACAACCCGGTCGCCCGGCACACCTTCCTCCAACTCGCCGAGGTAGAGCAGCAGCACGCACGCTACTTCCAGGCCTACTACGACGCTATGTCCCAGACTCGCCAGTGGCCGACCGCCAGCCCCGTGGAACTCGCCCACCGCGAGGTGCCGGAGATGGCCCGGGCCATCTTCGACCAGGCCCGCTGCGACGCCGAGGAATGCGACGTGGTGATGTGCGCCGAACTCCATCAACTCTACGAGACGGCGATGGAGAAGGAGCGCATGAGTATCCGGCTATACGGGAGCCAGGCCGCCCAGGCGGACAATCCCGACCAGCGGGCCTTCTTTGAGTTTCTGGTCGGCCAGGAGCAGGGGCATCTGGAGATCCTGGCCAACACGCAGAAGTACCTCGACGACCCCGCGCACTGGTTCTTCGACCAAGAGCAGTGGATCGTGGAGGGGTAGCAGAGCGCCGGCTCGATGAGGGGAGGCTGCGGGTTGATGGCGGAGGCTGAAGGCCGGGCAAGGAGGCGAGTGGAAGATGCGGCTGACCTACACGGTGGTTTTGCTGCGGGAACAGGACGGGCGCTACTCGGCCCTCATTCCTGCGCTGTCGGGCTGCGCCACTTGGGGTGACGATGTGCCCCACGCCCTGCGCATGGCGGAAGAGGCCGCGGCTCTGTATGTGGAGTCGCTGGCAGCCCACGGACAACCGATTCCGGCGGATCCTGATTCCTTCACGGTGGAGGTGGGGGACGCCACCGCGGCGACGGTCCACCACATCACGATCGGCCTGGAAGAGGCGGCGCCAGTTGCCTAGACTGCCCGTGGTCTCGGGAGACGAGGCCATCCGGGCCTTCCAGCGGGCCGGGTACGCGTTTGACCGCCAAAGGGGCAGTCACGTGGTACTGTGGCATCCGCAGAGAAAGCACGGCCTTGCCGTGCCTGTACATGGATCGCGTCCCCTGCCGCCCGGCACGCTGCGGGCCTTGGTACGGCAAGCCGACCTGACCGTCGAGGAGTTCGTCCGTCTGCTGCGTGGTTAGCGGCGGGTGTGGATTGTGGAGGGGTAGCACAGGCCTCCGGGGCTGTGCGGGAGGACGGGCGTCTCGCCCGTCCCGGTGGTCACGCTCATGCAACCCGACCAGGCCCAACTTGACGAGCTGGTCCGCCGCATCGTGGAGGCCGTGCATCCGCCGAAGAGCATCCTCTTTGGCTCCGCCGCCCGCGGCGAGATGGGGCCGGACAGCGACGCGGATATCATGGTCGTGATGCCGGAGGGGACGCCTCGGCGGCGAACGGCGATGGACCTGTACCGACGCGTGACGGGGCGCCCTTCTTCCCCGAGTACGTGGTCGTGACGCCGTCGGACCTGGAGAGGTACGGGCACGCGATTGGCGCCGTCCACGCCGCCGTGCTGCGGGAGGGGAAGACACTTTATGTCGCCTGAGCGAGATGTCGAGTACGCCCGCGAATGGCTGGAGATGGCCCGGGGTGATCTGGATTTCGCCTCGGACTATCCCGCCCCGAAAGGGCACTACCTGCGACTGTGTTTCTTCGCCCAGCAGGCCGCAGAGAAGGCCATCAAGGCGGTGCTCATCAAGGAGGGCGTGGAGTTTCCTTTCATACACAACTTGGAGCGCCCGCTGAAGCTGGTCCCACCGCGGGTCACGGTACCGCCGGAAGTGCAGGCCGCCAAGGTGCTTACCGATTACGCCGCCGTCTTCCGATACCTACCGCACCCCGAAGCCGCGGATGAGCAGGACTGGGGCGAGGGTTTCCGTCTGGCCGACGCCGTGGTCGAGTGGGCCGAAGCCGCCCTGGCCTGCGGCCCTCCCCCCGCCCAGTGAACTTCCTCCCTTGCCTTCCTCCCCCAAACCCTGCATACTATCTCCCAGCACAGGCGAAAGGTACCGGCTCATGCAACTTTCCGGTTCCAACAAACTCTGGGGTGGGCGGTTTTCGGCCGATATGGCCGAGCTGGCGCTGGCTTATAGCGAGTCCATTGACGCCGACTCGCCGATGGTCGCCGAAGACATCTGGGGGTCCGAGGCCCATGCGCTGATGCTGGCCAAATGCGGGATTATCGCCGAGGAGGACCTGCGGGAGATCCTGCGCTGGCTGGAGCACGCCCGCCAGGAGTGGGAAGCCGGCCGGCTGGTCCTGCTGCGCGAGCGCGAAGATGTGCACATGAACGTCGAGCACTACCTGCGGGAGCAGGCAGGGCCGGAACTGAGCGGGCGCCTGCACACCGCCCGCTCGCGCAACGACCAGGTGGTTACCGACTGCCGCATGACCCTCCGGCGCCGGCTGCTGGACGTGCAGGAGGCCGTGGCCGAACTGCAGCGGGTGCTGCTCGACCTCGCCGCCCAGCACACCGAGACGGTGATGCCCGGCTACACTCATACGCAGCACGCCCAGCCCATCTCGGTGGGCTTCTGGCTGTCGGGCCATGCCGCCGCTTTCGCCCGCGACCAGCAGCGGCTGGAGGAGACCTACGCCCGCGTCAACCGCTGCCCGCTCGGCGCCGCGGCTCTGGCCGGGACCTCCTTCCCCACCGACCGCCGGCTGACCGCCGCCCTGCTCGGATTTGACGGGGTAGAAGAGCACTCCCTCGACGCCGTCGGCGACCGCGACTTCGTGATGGAATCCCTCGCCGACCTGGCGATTCTCGGCGTGCATCTCTCGCGCCTCGCCGAGGAGATCGTCGTCTTTTCCACCTACGAGTTCGGCATGATCGAGGTGCACGATAGGCACGCCTCGGGCAGCAGCATCATGCCGCAGAAGAAGAACCCCTGCCTGGCGGAACTGGCGCGGGGGAAGACCGGGCGTCTGGTGGGGCGGCTGATGCAGAGCCTGACGACCTTCAAGGGCCTGATCAGCGGCTACAACCGCGACCTGCAGGAGGACAAGCCGCCGTTGTGGGAGGCCCTGGCCGTCGCCGAGTCCGGCGCGCGGGTGCTGGCCGAGACCCTGCGCGACGCCACGCTCAAGACCGAGCGGATGCGCGAGCTGGTCGGGAAGAACTTCGCCACCGCCACCGAACTGGCCAACTACCTGGTCCGCGAGCGCGGCCTGCCCTTCCGCACCTGCCACGAGGTCGTCGGCGCCCTGGTGGGGCAATTGGTCAAAGAGGGCCGCACCCTCGATGACCACGAGCGAGTGCGGGAGATACTCGCGGCGCAGGGCCAGGAATTGAGCCACGAGGAGATCGCGAGCGTGGTGGACCCCGAGGCCTGCCTGCGGCGACAGGTCAGCCTGGGCTCCACGGGGCCGGAACAGACTGCCTGGCTCATCGGCAATCTGCGGGAGGCGCTGCGGGCGAGCGCCGAGGTTACCCGCCAGCGCCGGGCGGCGCTCCGGGCGGCGCGCGAGAGGACGGCGGGGCTGGTGAAGGTAGTCCTGGAGGGCAAGGCGCTGGCCGAACTGGCGCTGTAGCCCTTCCCCACCTCCGCTCTCGAGGGAAGGCCGGTGGCAGGAGCGACAGCCTGCCGCTGGGTGGGGCGTCTCCGTGGGTCGGGGAGCACCCCCTCTCGCCGCTTGGGACGGCGGCACTCTCCCCCGCAAGCGGAGGAGAAAGTAGGGAGCAGACGCTGAACACGTGGACGCCGAGAGAGTCTGGACCCTGGCATGTACGACACCTATGACTACCTCACGCCGCGCAACCGTCGTCGCCCGCGAGCAGGTCACGCCCCTGCATTCTCGCCTGCGCTTGCGGGCGCCGGAGATCGCGCAGCAGGCTCAGCCCGGCCAGTTTGTCCATCTGCGAGTGACCCAGGCCTGGGACCCGCTGTTGCGCCGGCCCTTCAGCGTGATGCTGGCTGACCCGCGTGGGGGCGTGATCGATCTGCTCGTGCAGGTGGTAGGCCGGGGCAGCGAGATCCTCGCGGCGGCGGCGCCCGGCCAGAGTTTCGACTTGCTGGGGCCGCTGGGTACGCCCTTTCCCCTGCCTCCCGCAGGCAGCCAGGTTATCCTGGTCGCCGGCGGCGTTGGTGTCGCTCCGCTCATCTTCCTCGCCGACGCGCTCGCAAATGCTCCGCAGGAGTATGAGATTACCGGCCTCTTCGGAGCGCGTACCGCGTCTTTGCTGTGCTGCTGGCTGGAACTCGCCTCGCGGTGCCAGGAATTCCTGGCCGTGACGGAGGACGGCTCAATCGGTGAGCAAGGTCTCGTTTCCGAGGCGCTGGCCCGGCGGCTATCGGCCCCCTTTCCGGGCAGGCGCGTCGTGTACGCCTGCGGCCCGGAGGCGATGCTAGCCGCCGTGGGCCGTCTGGCCGCGCAGCAGCCGGTGGAAGCCTACGTCTCGATGGAGCGCTGGATGGGCTGCGGCGTCGGCGCTTGCCTGGGATGCGTGGTCCCTTCTGCGCTTCCCGAAGGAGAGCGTTATCTGCGCGTCTGCACCGACGGCCCGGTCTTCCCCGCCTCGGCGATTGACTGGGAGGCGCGCAGCGCATGACGCCTCCGAGGTTTCATCTCTCCGCTGGGCCTTCGTTGCGCTTCCGTTCCGCCCGGTCTGCCGCCGGGGGTGAGGGGCGATAATGGCTAGCGTTGACCTCTCCGTCCAGCTCGCTGGCCTGCGCCTGCAGAGCCCCATCCTCGTCGCCTCGGGCACCTTCGGCTACGGCACCGAGTACGCCGATCTGGTGGATGTCTCCTCCCTTGGCGCGCTGGTGACTAAAGCGGTGACGCTGGAGCCGCGCGAGGGCAATCCGCCCCCGCGGATTTGCGAGACGCCGGCCGGGATGCTCAACGCCATCGGCCTGCAGAACCCAGGCGTAGAGGCCTTTATCGCGGAGAAACTCCCCGCCCTGCGCGAGTTCGGCGTGCCCGTGATCGTAAACATTGCGGGCGCGGACACCGAGGAGTACCTTCGCGTGGCCGAACGCCTCGGCTCGGCGGAGGGGGTCGCAGCACTCGAACTCAACGTCTCCTGCCCCAACGTCAAGGCGGGAGGGATGCACTGCGGCGTGCGCGAAGACCTGCTGGCCGAGGTGGTCTCGGCGGTCCGCCCGGTCTGGCCGCGGCCGCTGATCACCAAACTTTCGCCCAACGTCACCGACATCGCAGCCCTGGCTCGCGCGGCGGTGGAGGCGGGCAGCGACGCGCTGTCGCTCATCAATACGCTGCTGGGCATGGCGATTGACGTGGAGCGGCGCCGCCCGGTGCTGGCCAATGTTACCGGCGGCCTCAGCGGCCCGGCCATCCGCCCGGTGGCGGTGCGCATGATCTGGGAGGTGGCCCGCGCCGTCTCGGTGCCCCTCATTGGTATGGGCGGGATCATGACCGGGCGCGACGCTCTCGAGTTCATCCTGGCCGGGGCAACCGCCATCGCCGTCGGTACCGCCAATTTCGTGAATCCGGACACGGTGGCGGAGGTGCGCAAAGGCCTGGAGGATTACTGCCGCCGGCATGGGATCATGCGGATCGCGGATCTGGTCGGCGCAGCGCAGCAAAGCGGGCGGCAGACGTAGCTGCCGCCCCTACAGCAGGCACGAGCCTGATCACCGGCGGGCCTGGGCGCTGCCGATTTCCCCCTCTTGAGGGAGGTCGCCGCGAGCCCGGCGAGCGGCGGGCGGGGGTATTCCCCGCGCTGGCGGAAGTCGAAGAGGTCGAGAAGCAGCCTCAGCCGCAAGATCCGGCGTCAGGTTTCGTTTCGCCCTCTATCCGACCATACAAGGACTGACGACATGCCTAATCCCTTCGCCCAACCGGGAGAGTGGCTGCGGGGGAATCTGCACACGCACACCACCCGCTCTGACGGCTTGCTCTCCCCGCAAGCCACTGTGGACGAGTATGCGCGACGCGGATACGACTTTCTGTCCCTCACCGACCATTCGGTGGTAACGCCGCTGGAGGCGTCTGAATCCCCAGGGCCTGACCCTCATCCCCGGCGTTGAGGTACTGCTGCCCGGCGCCACGCTAGGGCAGCCCTTGCACGTCGTGGCCCTGGACGTGGCGGGCGTGCCCCGGGTTCCCCAGGAAGGCCCGCTAGCTGAAATGATGCGGCAGGTGGCGGCCGAGGTCCCGTTGTGCTTCCTCTGCCATCCCTTCTGGTCGCTGATCGAGGGGCATCAACTCCTGCCCTTGGAGGGACATATCGGCGTCGAGGTCTTCAACCAGACCTGCCTCGGGCATACCAACCGGGGCGGGTCGGAGCCGCAGTGGGATTACCTGCTGGCGCACGGGCAGGCCGCTTGGGGCCTGGCGGTGGACGATGCCCACCACCCGGCAGACATCGGCGGCGGCTGGATCATGCTCCGCAGCGAAGATCGCTCGCCCCAGGCCTTGTTGGCGGCCATCCGCGCGGGCCGCTTCTACTCGTCCACGGGTCCGGGAATCAAGCAGATCTGCCGCTACGGGGAGAACCTGCTCATCCAGTGCTCGCCCTGTCGGGAAGCGGCCGTGCTGGGCGCCTTTCCCGGGTCTGGGCGCGCTTCCTGGTACATGCCCGGGCTGCAGCGCCCCTTCGAGGAGATTATCCTGCCCGTACCCACCAGCAAGGCGTGGCTGCGCGTGGAGGTCATTGACGAACGGGGGCAGAAGGCCTGGAGTAATCCCTTCCGCTGGGAGGAGTTGCGGTAGGACAGGCGCTTCTGTCTGGGTCAGGGTCTCGACACCTCTGGGAGCAACCAGGAGCGGAGTGCCATGCGAACGATTAAGCATTTGCCCCCTGTCGTGATTGCCAGCGACGACTATCGCTTCCTCCAGGACACTTGCCGCCGCCTGCTCGCGGGGGCCCGACATGTGGGCACAAACGGTACGCCGCTATACTTCCCCGACACCTCCGGCGCCTACTGCGCCTGCTGGACGCGGGATTTCTGCTACGCCGTCGAGTACGCCGGGCACCTGCTGCCGCCGGAGGAGATTCTCGCCGGGATTGACCTCCTGCTCGCCGGCCAGCGCGAGGATGGGGTGGTGCCCGATCGGGTCCGCGCCGACGGCACGCCGGTGTACTTCGCGGGGCCCGAAGACCAGCCGCTGGGCGAGGCGCCTCCGGCGGACAATCCCTGCTTCCTGGTCAAACTCCTCGACGCTTACTATCTTCTCACCGGCGACGCGCGCGCCTGGCTGGAGCGGCTACCCAGCCTGCTGGAGGCCATGCAGACGGTGCCGCTCTCCCCGGACGGTCTAGTCTTCGTGGACCCCAACCGGCCTGGCCCGGCCTGGGGCTTCGCCGATGCCGTGGCGCAGACCGGGAAGGTACTCTTCGCTTCGCTGCTGTATTGGGAGGCGTGCCGCCGCCTCGCCCTGCGCCTGCAGGAACTGGAGGACCACGAAGAGGCCCGACTGTGGTTCGACGCCGCCGAGCGGACGCTCAAGGTGCTGCCGGAACTCCAGGACGGGCACACCGCCTTATACTGGGCCGCCTCGCAGGACTGCCGGCAGTACGACCTGTGGGGCTCAGCCTACGCCGCAGTGCTGCGCATCGCCTCCAAGCGAGAAAGCCGCATGATCGGGGAGTTCTTCCGCGACAACGCGACGCTGGCGCTGTACCGGGGCCACGTCCGCCACCTGCCACGGGGAGAGCATTGGCAGCGGCTGCTCGGTGAGGTCCCGCCGGAGAACTACCAGAACGGCGCTTACTGGGCGGTGCCCACCGGCTGGGTGGCCCAGACGGTGGCGCTGGTGGACCTGCCCGCCGCGGAGGCCATCGTCAAGGAGGCGTTGGATGTCTGGCGCGAGGGGGAGGTCTACGAGTGCATCAGCCCCTACGCTGCGCCCCGCGGGCCAGGCTACGTCGCCAGCGCCGTCAACCTGTTGGGAGCGGTATCGAGCCGGTAAGCAGGCCGGCCGAGCACAGCTTACAGACATGAATCTGCCCGATGAACGCGATGTCTTGCGGGCCGAGGCCGAGGCCCTCCTCAGGCGGCGCATCGTGCTGCGGGCGGTCAAAGCGCCCGAGCCTGGCTTCCTCGGCCGGATTACCGACCGGGGGCGTTATCTGTTGGTGGAGTATCGCGATGAGACCAGCGGCTACTTCTGGGACCTCGATGTCCTGCGCACAGTCCTCCGCCGGGCTTGCACAGGAGAGCGTGGCGTCACCTTGTACGAGGGAGGCCGAACCGTGCCCGAACCAGGCGCTCCGGCCCAAGGCGGCGAGGAGGCGGAGGGCCGGTGAGCGCTAGGCGTGCAGCGAACGGCGGACTGGCCCTGCTCTGCGCTCTGCTGCTGATCGCCGGCCTGGCCCTGGTCTCCTGCCCCAGCCGCTCGGCGGGCGACGACACGCCAGTGGCAGTGGTGAATGGCCAGCCGATCACCGAGGAGGCCCTGCGCCGCGCCCTGCTGGCCCAGGAAGGACCACGCGTCCTGGTGGAGATGATTGATGAGATCATCATCCGGCAGGCCGCCGAAGAGGCCCGCGTCACCGCGGCTCCCGAGATGGTGAAACTGCGCGAGGAAAACGCGCTGGCCTACAGCGGCGGCGAGGCCGGCCTCCAGGCAGCCTTGCAGTCGGCGGGCCTCACCCCTGAGCGGTTCCGCGAGCGTCTCCGGCTGGGGGTACTGCTGGACGGCGTGGTACTCAAGCAAATGAAGATCGCCGACGCCGAGGTGGAAGCCTACTATCGCCAGCACGCCGAGCGGTTTGCCTACGGCCCCCAGGTGCGCGCGCGCATGATCATGACTACCACCCGCGAGAACGCCGAGGCGCTCAAGGCGGCCCTCGACGCCGGTGGAGATTTCGCCGGCTTGGCCAAGGAGCTGTCTGCGGACCCGGCCACCGCTCCGCAAGGCGGGGACATGGGTTGGTTTGAGCGCGAGGACTATGCCCAGGAGATCAGCGACGTGGCCTTCTCCTTGCAGCCGGGTCAGACCAGCGAGGTCTTTGCCGGTCCCGACGGCTTCTACATCGTGAGAGTCGAAGACACCCGCCCGGCTGGCCGCAAGCCCCTCGCCGAGGTCCGCGAGGAGATCCTCAGCGCCCTCAAGTTCGAGCGTCTGCCCGAGGAGCGCCAGCGCTGGCTGGTGGAGCGCCGCCGCCAGGCGCGCCTCGGCCTGGCCGATCCCGAGGTCCGTGCGGCCGTCCAAGCGCTGCTGAAAACCGCTCCCGCCCCAGGCACGTTACCCCTGTAATTCGTCCCCAGTCCTCCGCACTGGCCTCTGACCCGGACACCCCCAGCGGTGTGGTTCCCCCTTCGCCTACCACCCGCCGCAGCCCCTCTTGACGCCAAAGGCGTACCGCTGTACACTCCGTACGTACTCCTATAAGAGTGCCAGTGGCTGCCCGTCGCCCGAAGCCCGGTTTCCGTCTCGCCGGGCCGGTTCACTGATTGCTCGCCGCCCATCCCAGCCGGGCGAGCCGGGTGCTGCCATACCTGCCGGCAACGAACCAGGGAGGTCTGCTTCGTGAAACCTAGTCCACTACTTGTCGCCCTGACGGCGGTCGCCGTCGCCCTCTGGCTCTCCGGCTGCCCCGGAACGGAGCCTACCGATACCGCAGGCCCGGCGGTGCTATCCCCCGCGAAGCCCTCCGCCGGTCCCCGCAGCACTATCCGCATCTCCGGGGCCTGGGCGCTGTATCCCATGGTCGTGAAATGGGCAGAGGTCTACCAGCAACAGAACCCTCGGGTACGGATTGACGTGTCCGCGGGCGGGGCGGGCAAGGGCGCTGCTGACGCCCTGGGCGGCCTGGTGGACATCGGCATGGTCTCTCGCGCCATCAAGCCCGAGGAGGAAGAGAAGGGCGGCTGGTGGGTGCCGGTCGTCAAAGACGCCGTCTTCCCCACCATCAACGAAAAAAACCCGGTCGCCGAGCAACTGCTGGCCGAGGGCCTCACCCGAGAGGTATTCCGCGATATCTGGATCACGGGCAAGATCACTACCTGGGGTCAGGCAGTCGGCTCGGACAACCGCGATAAGATCACGCTTTTCACTCGCTCCGACGCCTGCGGCGCCGCCGATACCTGGGCCAAGTACCTCGGCGGGGTGCAGGAAGACCTCCAGGGCACCGGCATCTACGGCGATCCCGGCCTGGCCGAGGCGGTGCGCAAAGATCCCCTGGCCATCGGCTTCAACAACCTCAACTATGCCTACGACGCGGACACCGGTAAGCCCGTGGCCGGTCTGCGCATTATTCCCCTCGACGTGAACGGCAACGGGAAACTAGACGACAACGAGAAGTTCTACGACACTAAGGAGTCAGTGCTCCAGGCGATCCAGGACGGCCGCTACCCTTCCCCGCCGGCGCGGGACCTGAACTTTCTGTGCAAGGGCCCGCCCCAGGGCCTAACCAAGGAGTTCATCGCCTGGTGCCTGCGGGACGGCCAGAAATACGTGTTGGAGGCGGGGTTCATCCCCCTGACTCCGGAAAAACTCAAGGCGGCGGTGGAGAGGCTTGGGCGTTAGCATCAGGCAAGGGAGCCGGCTGCCTGGGGTAGACGCCGCTCCTGCGGTTCCTCCGGACAGACGGCGTGGCGAATTATCACCTCAGGCCGTCGGCAGCGGACGACTCCTGCGCGAGCGCTTCTCCGCCGCGCTGATCACCCTCGTCAGCGCCCTGGTGGGTCTGCTCACGCTGGTCGTCATCGCGGCGCTATTTCTGCGGTCGCTGCCCATCCTGCGGCAGCACCCGCTTCCCGAACTCGTTACCGGCACCGTCTGGAAGCCGCTGGCCGGCCAGTTTGGCTTCTGGCCCTTCATCCTGGGCACGCTGTGGGTGACCGTGCTGGCGATGGTGATCGCCACGCCGGTCTGTCTGCTCACCGCCGTGTACCTGGCCGAGTACGCCCGGCCTAGCACCCGGGCGCTGGTGAGGCCGCTGGTGGACGTGCTCGCCGGCATTCCTTCCGTCGTCTACGGGTTGTTCGGGGTTCTGCTCATCGTGCCTTTCCTCGGCGACGACCTCGCGCCCTTTGCCCAGCGTCACTGGGGCTTCCTCCCCTGGCTGAGCCCGGGGGAGGTTTCGACCGGATACTGCGTCCTGGCTGGCGGCATTGTGCTGGCCCTGATGGTCGCGCCAGTCATCATTGCGGTGGCCGAAGAGGTGCTCGAGAGCGTGCCGGCGGGCGCGCGCGAGGCCTCCTTGTCGCTGGGGGCCACCAAATGGGAGACCGTCAAGCACGTCAGTCTGCGCCTGGCCCTGCCCGGGCTCGTGGCCTCGGTGGTGCTCGGCTTTGCCCGCGCTTTTGGGGAGACGATGGCGGTATTGATGGTGGTCGGCAATGTGGCCCAGTCACCGCGCTCGCTGTTTGATCCCGCCTATCCGCTGCCGGCGCTGATTGCCAACAACTACGGAGAGATGATGTCCATCCCGCTGTACGACTCAGCCCTCCTGCTGGCGGCCCTGATGCTGCTGACGGTGGTGCTGGTCTTCAACCTGCTGGCGGAAGCCGTCGTCTGGGCGCGAAAGAGGGCGGGGCAATGAGACTGCGCTGCGCCGAGGAACTGCTGTTCCGCGCCCTGATGGTGCTGTCCACGATTGCGGTGCTCAGTGGCCTGCTCCTGATCATCGCAGTGATCACGGTGAAGGGCGCCGGTGCCCTCAGCCTGGACATGATTACTCGCCTGCCCACCGGCGGCTACTACCTGGGCAAAGAAGGCGGCTTGCTCAACGCCATCGTTGGTTCGCTCCTGCTCGGCCTCGGCGCGACGGCCTGCGCCGCCCTGCTGGCCATCCCGGTGGCCCTGTATCTGCAGCACGATTACGCTGGCCGGCGGCGCTGGGCGAATCTAGTCCGGATGTCGCTCGACCTGTTGTGGGGCATCCCCTCCATCGTTTACGGAGCCTTCGGCTTCACCATCATGCTCTATCTGGGCCTGCGCGCCTCGCTGCTGGGGGGAATCATTGCCCTGACCCTGGTGGAACTCCCCATCATGGCCCGGGCCATGGAGGAAGTCTTGCGCATGGTCTCGGTGGAGTTGCGCGAGGCCTCCTACTCGGTAGGCGCCACTCGCTGGGAGACAATGCGCGCGGTGGTAGTGCGCCAGGCTCTGCCGGGGCTGCTCACCGCCATCCTCCTGGCCTTCGGGCGGGGGATCGGCGATGCCGCCTCGGTGCTGTTCACCGCCGGCTACACCGATCATTTGCCGCGCAGTCTGCTCGATCCGGTGGCCTCGCTGCCCCTGGCGGTGTTCTTCCAACTCGGAACGCCTTTCCCGGAGGTGCAGCAGCGCGCCTATGCCGCCGCTTTCCTACTTTTGGCCCTAGTACTGCTGGTCAGCGTCTGCTCGCGGCTTCTGACCCGGCGTTTGTCAAGACATGCTGTCAAGTAAGGTCAGAAGGTTCTTATTCGGGAGGAAGATCGGCATGTCGCATATCGTCGTAGAAGGCCTTAGCGTCCGTTACAACGGTCAGCCGGCGCTCGACAACGTGTCCCTGGAGATTCCCGACCGCCAAATCACGGCGGTGATCGGGCCCTCCGGCTGCGGCAAGACCACCTTCTTGCGCTGCCTCAACCGCCTGATAGACACCATGGATCAGGTGCGCGTGAGCGGCCGGGTGCTGATTGACGGCGCCGACATCTTTGCGCCCCGCGCCAACGTCATTAGCCTCCGGCGCAAGATGGGGCTGCTCTCGCAAAAGCCGCAGGTCCTGCCCATGTCTATCTACGACAATGTGGCTTACGGTCCGCGCTTGCACGGCGTGCGACGACGGCGAGACCTAGACGGAATCGTTCAGCGCTGCCTGAAGATGAGCAGTCTCTGGGAGGAGGTTCACCATCGTCTGCGGGCGCCCGCCACCGGCCTGTCGGTCGGGCAGCAGCAGCGCCTCTGCCTGGCGCGCGGACTGGCCGTGGAACCGGAGGCCTTGCTTTGTGATGAGCCGACCGCCTCGCTGGACCCGCTCTCCGCCCAGAGCGTGGAGCGACTCTTCGTGGAACTGAAAAGTCGCTACACCATCGTGCTGGTCACGCACATTCTGCGGCAGGCCAAGCGGCTAGCGGACTACGTAGTCTTTCTGTACATGGGCGAACTGGTCGAGCACGGCCCGGCCGAGCGCGTCTTTAACAATCCTCGCGACGAACGCACCCGCAAGTACCTGGAAGGGGTCATCAGCTAAACCCACCCGCCTCTCCGCGGAGGGCAGCCCTCTTTGCCTGCCCTCCAGAGCGGCCGCGATGAACCCGCCGTCCGCGCTAGGTTCCTTCCTCCGCCACGCCTTGACTCCTCACCCCGCCTCAGATACACTCTCTGACGCAGACCGCGCGGAGTGCAGGGAGAGTGCAACGATGGCCCCAGACCGGAGTCGCAAGGTGACGCTGAAGATACCCCGACCCTTGTACGAAAAACTCCAGCAAGTGATCGAGGGCACGGGCTACAACTCGGTCACCGACTTCGCCGTCTCTGTGCTGCGCGACCTGGCCGCCACCCATGAGTTGGCAGAAGGCAGACCCTACAGTGCCGAAGAGTTGGCCCAGGTGAAGGAACGCTTGAGAAGTTTAGGTTATCTTTAATGAAGCGACACCGGGCTTTCATCGGGCTGTGGGCGCTCGGCCTCGCAGTAGTTGCCACGCTCATGATCTATTTCAAACTCCGCGGGGAGCCGGCCTCTGTCACTGCCCCTGAGCCGGTTGTCACTCCCCTCGTCTTTGCAGCGCTGGCCCTGCTCGCCTTCCTCTGCGAGGCCGTAGACTCTTCCTTGGGTATGGGCTACGGAACCACGCTCACTCCGGTGCTGCTCACCGCCGGCTTCCATCCGCTCTCTGTCATCCCGGCCGCCTTGCTCTCGCAACTCATGGGGGGCGTATTTGCCGGCCTGCTCCATCACAATTACGGTAACGTGGACCTGCGACACAGTTCCGCCCACGCTCGGGTTATGTACCTACTCGCGGGCAGCGGCATCGTCGGGGGCATCCTCGCCATCCGCCTGGCCACTTGGCTGCCGGTCTTTTATGTCAAACTCTACGTAGGAATCCTGGTACTGGCCATCGGTGTCTTCGTGTGGTTTTCCCCCCGCCTGGGCGACCGGCTCTCCTACCGTCGGGTGCTCGGTCTGGGCCTGCTGGCTGCCTTCAACAAGGGCATGAGTGCCGGCGGGTACGGACCGGTGGTGACCGGGGGCCAGGTCCTGGCCGGCGTCAACTCCAAGGCGGCGGTGGGCATCACGGCCGCGGCGGAGGCCATCACCTGCCTGGCCGCCCTGGCCACGCTTTATGTGCTAGGCAAGAGCATCAACTGGAGCCTGGCCGTGCCCCTGTGTCTGGGGGCGGTCTCTTCCGCGCCGGTGGCGGTCAATGTCGTCAAGACTCTCCCTCACCACTGGGTCCAGCGGGCCATCGCCATCGGCTGCGTGCTCCTGGGGACGATGACCCTCATCAACCTCGTCGCCTGAACCCCCGTTCTTGCCCGGCGAGGCGGCCTTTGCCCTTTCGCCCCACCGGCCCGGAGGAATTCGCGACTCCCCTGGGGAACCGCCCGCCGGCACACCTGACCCCGCCTCTGGCCGGAGCGTGATTCCAATGCCGGAAGTTCTGGATTACAGTGCACAGGCGCAGGCTGCCCGCCGGGACGATCTCCTGCGGGTCCATCGCGAGTTCGTGGGCGCGATCGAGCAGTCCACCATCGAGGAGGGCAGCCCCCGCTCGCGGATGTGGGAGGCGCTGGCCTGGCTGAGCGCGCCCGCCGCCGACCTGGAGGCCATCGAGCGCTACGTGCTCGGCCCCGAGCCCTGGGGCCCCTGTGCCTTCTCCCCAGCGGTATCCATGCAACTCTTGGTGCGCTTCGCCGAGGCCATGACCGAGCCCCTGCGGTTGCACCTCGAGCAATATGCCTACCAGTACCTGGACAAGGAGCGAGGGTCGCGCTTTTGCGGCTTCAACGACAACTTCCCGGCCATGTCGGCCTGCTGCCTGGCCCTGGCCGGCGCGTACTTCGGCAAGCCGGACGTCAGCCGAAGCGCGGAAGAGGTGCTGCGCTCGGCCCGCGACCTGCTGGCCCGGCGCGACTACCTCTCCGAATACCTCAGCAGCACCTACAGCCCGATTACCCTGGCCATGTTCGCCGAAATCGTAAACTACAGCGACGACCAGGCCGTCCGCGAGATAGCGGGGGAACTTGAGCGCCGAGTCTGGTTCGAGTTGCTTTCCCACTGGCACGTGCCCTCTTGCAGCCTGGCCGGGCCGCACTCGCGCTCCTACGAGACCGATTCGGTCGGGCACGTCACCAGCCTCCACGGGCCGATGTGGCTCTGCTTCGGCCCGGGGTGGATTCCGCTCAATCCTCGCGACTGGCTGTACCCGCCGCCGTCGGGCCTGGTCATCCACCATGAGGGGGACCTCGACTTCGTGCGGGCCTCCGCGCTGTGGCACACCGCCACCACCTTCCACGTGCCCGAGGAAGCCGCCCGCTACCTCAGCGAGCCGCGCTACCCTCGCACCGAGGTAGGTTGGGCCGAGGGCGGACTTTTCCGCGACATCGTGCCGCCGGAAGCCAAGTTCCCCGGTCCCTGGCAGGGGATGCCCTACCCCATGGCCACCAATCGCCTCACGACCTACCTCGCTCCCACTTTTACCCTGGGCACGGCCAATCGCGACTGGCTCAACGGCGACCAGCACGACATCTTTATCCTCAAGGCAGCCACCGGGCACAAGCCGGGCGGGCCGCAGCCCTGTCGGAGCCTTTTTACGCGCTACGTCTCCTGGCATAAGGTGCCCGGCCAGGACAACTACTACCCGGACCTGAAGAAGCACAGCACCTCGGACCTGCTGCATGAGGAAGGCCGGCGGCACTGCCTCCAAGATGAGGGGGTAGCGCTAGTCGCTTACTGGCCCAAGCGCCGCCTGGCCAAGGCGCCGACGAATAAACTCGCGCTGAACGTCCTGCTGCCCTGCCATTTCTCGACCCCTGACGAGGTCTGGCTGGGCGATATCCGCTTCGGCGAGGGCGAGGCCGAGACGGCCACGCCGGTCCCGCTGTTCGTGCGGGAGGGCGAGACCTTCCTGGCCTTGCTGCCCCTGGCGGTGGACGACGCGGGGCGCAGGGTCGCCGCGCGGCTGGAGCGGCGGGGCGCCTATCTGGTGGCGGAGTACCTCAACTACGAGGGGGAGGAGCGGCAGTTCACCGAGTCGGAACTGTTGCCCTTGCGCAACGGTCTAGTGGCCATCGCGGAGGAGGGAAACGGCCGGGATTTTGCAGCGTGGCGACAGCAGGTGGCGCAGGCCACCGTCCGCGACTCCATCCTATACGCAGGAGGCGAAACCCGGCAGATCGAGGTGGAGTATGAAGGCCGGACCCTGCGGCTGCGACTCAACCACGCCACGGAGTCGGTGCAGTTCGCCACGGTCAACGGAAAGGCGGTGGAGTAGGAAAGCCGGGGCTCGCGGGGCCGGGCGCCTGTGCCTGGCGGGCTCAGTGAGCGCCACTGCGGGAGAAGACCACCCCGATGGTGGAGAGCAAGATCTGCAGGTCGAGGGTGAAGGAGAGGTGGCGCAGGTAGTACAGATCGTAGCGAAGTTTCTCGTAGACGTCTTCTTCGTTCCGGTCGTAGTTGTGGTTGACTTGTGCCCAGCCGGTGAGTCCGGGGCGCACTAGCAGCCGCTGCCCGTAATAGGGGATCTTGCGCACGAACTCCTGCACGAACTCCGGCCGCTCCGGTCGGGGGCCGACCAGACTCATGTCGCCGCGCAGGATGTTGAAGAGTTGCGGAAGTTCGTCCAGGCGGGTAGCGCGCAGGAAGCGACCCACGGGAATGACGCGGGGATCGTTCTTAGTGGCCCAGACCGCCCCGGTGTCGGCCTCTGCGTCCCGCACCATGGTGCGGATCTTGAGCAGCGTGAAGAGGCGCCCATCCTCTCCCACGCGCTGCTGCCGGTAGAGCACCGGCGCGCCGTCAGTGAGCAGCACCAGCAGAGCGGCAACGCCCATCAACACCAAGGCCAGCGGCAGCAGCAGCACGGTGACCAGCACGTCCAGCACGCGCTTGAGCCGGGTGGCATACTTGCTGCGCGTCTCCAAACTGATCTCTCCGATCCCGTTGGAGAGAAACAGAGGAGTGCGCTGGGTGATCTCCTCATGGGCCGACAGCGGCGAGAGCACCCGCGTGCCCATCTCCTCACATTCCATGATCAGCCGCACGTGCTCGCCCGACAACTGCCGCGGCCCGCTGAGAATGAGCGTGTGCACTGCGAAGCGGCGCACCGTCTCGGGCAACGTCTGAATATCACCCAGCAGAGCCAGGCCGTCCAAGCCGGCCGCGTCCTCCTTGCCGTTCACGGTCACCGCACCGACTATCTCCACATGGCGGGGGAGGGGACCCCGCTTGAGCGAACGCCAGAAGGCAGCACTGGTCTCCCCGTCGGCCAGCAGTAGGTAGCGCTGGTTGACCATATCGCGGGGCAGGTAACGCACTGCCGCCAGGCGGACGGCCAGGGTCAGAGGCACCATGAGGCCCGCGCTGATTAGGTACACGGGAGCGGGGAGCGGCTCCAAGCCGGGGAGGATGGCCACCGCGCCGGCGCCCAGAGTGGTGGCCGTGAGCAGGCACCGCAGCAACACCTGTGCCTTGATCAGCCACGAGTGCCACGGATACAGGGTGTACTGGCCGCGCAGAAATAGGGTAACAATCCAGGCCAGGACCAGCGCGATGAGGGCCAGGGAGGCGTGGGAGGCGGCGAACCACGAGGGCGGGGCCCACAGGAGTAGTCCCGCCAGCACCAGAGCGGCCATGGCCAGATCGGCCGCCAATAGGATCGCCCGATAATCTCTGGGACG
>CALFVE010000303.1 GCA_937928475.1 uncultured bacterium
ATAGATGGCCTGCACGGAGGTGATGGAGCCCTCTAGAGTCGAAGTGATCCGCTCTTGGAGATGGCCCATCTCCGTGGCCAGCGTCGGCTGATAGCCTACGGCGGAGGGAAGGCGGCCCAGCAAGGCGGATACTTCCTGCCCGGCCTGTACAAAGCGGAAGATGTTGTCAATGAAGAGCAGGACGTCCTGACCACGCTGGTCACGGAAATACTCGGCTATGGTGAGGGCAGAGAGACCCACCCGCAGGCGGGCGCCGGGCGGCTCGTTCATCTGACCGAAGACCAACGCGGTGCGCTCCAGCACCCCCGCTTCCTTGATCTCGCGGTAAAGATCATTTCCTTCCCGGGTGCGCTCTCCTACGCCGGCAAAGACGGACACGCCCTTGTGCTCATAGCCAACATTGCGAATCAATTCCATGATGAGCACGGTCTTGCCCACGCCCGCGCCGCCGAAGAGGCCGATCTTGCCGCCGCGCGCAAAGGGCGCCAACAGATCAATGGCCTTGATGCCGGTAACGAACTGCTCCCGGACCGGGTTCTGGTCGGTGAACTCGGGCGGGTCACGGTGAATCGGCCAGCGCTCGCCGTCCTCAAGGGGTTGGCCGTCAATAGGCTCGCCGAGCACATTGAACAGCCGCCCGAGGGTGCGTTCCCCGACGGGCACCGTGATCCCCGAGCCGGTGGACTCCACCTCCATCCCTCGCACCAGTCCGTCGGTGCTGTCCATCGCCACACAGCGCACCACGTCGTCGCCTAGGTGCTGAGCCACCTCGACGGTGAGGTTCACGCCGCGCTCCGGCTCTCGGATGACGAGGGCCTCCAGGAGTTCGGGGAGCTGGTCTCGCCCGAAGCGGACATCTACGATGGGGCCTTTGATCTCGATGACTTTGCCGATGGCCATGCTTGGTTCAGTGTATTCCTGGTCGTGAAGGACAGAAGTTCCGGTGCCGAAGAGCGCGTTATACACTGCGCCGCGGACTGCTGTAGAGGCGGGCTAGGTCTTCCCGCACTTCGCGGCTCCCGCGCAAGGCACCCTCCGCTCTACGCCGCCCCGATGGCGGCAGCGCCCCCCACCACATCCAGCATCTCCGCGGTGATACTATACTGGCGGGCGCGGTTGAGCCGGCGGGTCAAGCCGGCGATCATATCCCGCGCGTTCTCGGTGGCCGCGCTCATAGCGGTCATCCGCGCCGCCTGCTCCGCCGTCTGCGTGCCGAGCGCCATCTGGTAGAGGATGGCGTCTACGGCCTGGGGCAGCAGGACTTGCAGGAGTTCGGCCGGTGGCGGCTCATACAAGTACGGAGCGGTAACCACCGCTGGCCTGCCCGGATCCGGCGGGATGGGCAGCAGTTGTTCCAGTCGTGGTCGGTGGCGCAAAACCGACTGGAAATCTTCAAAGGCCACCACTACCTGGTCCACCACGCCCCGATCGTACAAGTCGCGAATGGCCTTCGCCAAGCCGAGGGCGGGGCTGGAGCGGCCCAGTTCTGAGATCCCCGGGTACGTCGCCAGCACATTCAACCCCCTGCGCTTCGCGTAGGCTGTGGCTTTGGCGCCCACGGTGATCACTACCACCGGCGCCGGGGCCATGCGCAGGGCTTCCTCGGCGGTGCGCATGATTTGCTGATTGAAGGCGCCGCACAGCCCCCGGTCTCCGGCCATCAGCACCAAGAGCAGCTGACGCACCTCCCGGCCTACCAGATAGGGATGGGCAAACTCCGCTTCGGTCGCCGAGAGGTGCCGGAGGAGTTCCCGCAGGCGCTGGGCGTACTCGCGCCCCGCGGCTACGCGTTTTTCCAGGCGCGCCAGGCGGGCCGTGGCGACAAACTGCATCGCCCGCGTAATGTGCTCGATGCTGCGAACGGTTCGGATCTTGCGGCGCAGGGACCGCAGGTTCTCGGCCATGCGCTTATGCCTTCTCCGGCGCGGCTAGGCGCCCTGCCTGGCGCTCGCGCTGCTTGAACTCCTCAATGACTCGCCCCAGCTGCTGGGCGGTCTCCTCGCTGAGGGCGCGTTCCCGATCCAGGGTCTGCCAGAGGTCCTGGTGCTGCTCACGGACAAACGCGAGCAGGCCCTTTTCCAGGTCCTGGATGGCCGAGACTCCGACGTCGTCCCAGTGTCCGCGGGCGCCGGCAAAGATCGCAATAACTTGGTCCACCACATGCAGGGGCGAGTACTGTTTCTGCTTTAGCACCTCGACCATGCGCTCGCCGCGCGCCAAGATGCGGCGGGTGTGCTCATCCAGGTCGGAGGCGAACTGGCTGAAGGCCTCGTACTCGCGGTAGGAGGCCAGGTCGCTGCGCAGTTGCCCGGCGACCTGCCGCATCATCTTGTCCTGAGCGGCACCACCCACGCGGGAGACGCTCAGCCCCACGCTGATGGCCGGGCGCACCCCGGCGTGAAAAAGGTCGGGCTCCAGGTAGATCTGGCCATCAGTGATAGAGATTACGTTGGTAGGAATATAGGCAGAATAGTCCCCCTCCTGGGTTTCGATGATCGGCAAGGCGGTGAGGGAGCCGCCCCCCAGTTCGTCGCTCATCTTTGCGGCGCGCTCCAACAGTCGGGCGTGCAGGTAGAAGATGTCGCCGGGAAAGGCCTCGCGGCCGGGAGGGCGACGCAAGAGCAGCGAGACCTCCCGATAGGCGCGGGCGTGTTTGGAGAGATCGTCGTAGATGATCAGGGCGTGGCGGCCGTTGTCGCGCTCGTGTTCTCCGATCGTGGCCCCCGCGTAGGGGGCGATGTACAGTTCGGCCGGGGGGCTGGCGGCCGCCGCGGCGATGATGCAGGTGTGCTTCAATGCGTCGTGCTTTTCCAGGACCGCCGCCAGGCGGCGCACTTCCGCAAGTTTCTGTCCCACCGCTACGTAGATGCAACGAACCCCAGAGTCCTTCTGGTTGATAATGGTGTCAACGACGATGGCGGTCTTGCCGATCTGGCGGTCGCCGATGATCAGTTCGCGCTGACCCCGGCCGATGGGGATCATGGCGTCAATCGCCTTGAGGCCGGTGTAGAGCGGCTCCTTGACCGGCTGGCGGAGCATCACGCCGGGCGCTTTGACCTCCAGAGGACGAGTCTCGCTGGCGTCCAGCGGGCCCTTGCCGTCTAAAGGGACGCCCAGAGGTGTAATGACCCGCCCGAAGACAGCCTCCCCGACGATGGTCTCGGCGATACGTCCGGTACGGCGAACCTCGTCACCCTCCCGGATGTTCTCGTCGGAACCGAGCAGGATGCACCCGACGTTGTCCTCTTCCAGATTGAGTGCGATCCCCATGACGCCGCCGGGGAACTCGACCAGTTCCTGGGCCATAACCCGGTCGAGGCCGAAAACCCGAGCAATCCCGTCTCCGACCTCGATGACCTGGCCGATATCCTCCAGGGCCAGCCGCTCCTGGTAGTCAGCCAGTTGCTGCTTGAGGACGGCCACGACTTCCTTGGCTTCCGGCGCCAACGCGATTCACCTCGTTGCCCAAACAAAGACCAGCAGCGCGCCGAGGGCAGCGACGCGGCAGGCAATCAGGCGCGACTAAGATGCTGAGCGATCCGCTCCAGTCGCCCCGAGAGGGACTGGTCGAGAACTTCACTGTCCGCCTGCAGCCGCAGGCCGCCCAGCAGATCGGGGACGACCTCCGCGGTGACCTTGACCTTGTGCCGCAAGAGGCGCGCCAGGGCCGCCTCCAGCCGTGCCGTCTGTTCAGCAGTGAGCGGCGCCGCGCACTCCACGCGCACCGGCAGCAGCCCCTCCCGCTCATAGCGTATCTCGCTAAGCAGCCGCACCAGGCGGGGCAGCTCGCGCAGGTAGCGGCGCTCCAGGAGCAAGGCGACGAAGCGCACCAGCACCGGCGGCGGCTGGCCAAGCGGGAGAAGCAGCACCCGCAGTTTCTCCTCGAGGGCGATCCCCGGATGCTCGGCGAGGCGGATTGCCTCCGGGGCATGGGCGAGACCATCGGCCAGTCGGGACAGGTCTTCGAGCACCTGCGGAGCTTGCTCGCCGGCCTCCTCGTACAGAGCGACTGCGTAGTTGCGCAGGACTGAGGTCTCCATGCTCTAGAAGGAAGATTGCTCTGCCAACTGCTCGACCTGGCGCACGGCATTCTCTACCGACTTTGCCCGGTCCTCGGGACCCAGGGTCTCCTCCAGGGCCTTGCGCGCGATTCCGGTGGCCAGAGCCGCGGTCTCGGCGCGGAGCGCCTGACGCAGGGCTGCCTCCTGTCGCGCTATCTTTTCTTCGGCATGACGGCGGCGCTCCTGGGCCGCGCGATGGGCCTGCTCGACGATCCGGCGAGCCTCTTCCTGAGCGAGCCGGCGCTGCTCTTCCGCCTGGCGCTTGAACTCGGCCCGCTGCCGCTCTTGCTCGGCGGCCATCCGCTCCCGCTCCTGCCGCGCCTCTTCCCGGGCCTGCTCGGCCTCGGTCATTTGCTGGCGGATCCTCTCGCTCCGCTCCAGCAAGAACCCGGCAAACGGCTTGAAAAATAGGCGGTTGAGGAGATACAGCACAAGCAGGAAGGCCGCGGCATTAACCGCGAGGACGCGCCCGTCAATTCCGAGCTGCTCGAAGATTTCCACCGACACTCCCCTTCCCGGGCGCCGGCTAGCCGCCCGTCGGCACCTTCTCCAGCATCTCGCCAATGCGGCCCATGAGCAGGAAGAAGGTCAGCAGCGCGTAGATGACCAGCGACTCGATCAGAGCCAAGGAGATGATCAGCAAGGCCCGCATCTCCCCGGCGCTCTCCGGCTGGCGCGCGACTCCCTCCAGGGCCGCGGCCGCCGCCCGGCCCTGAGCGGCCGCTCCCCCCAACACGGCTATGGGCACCGCTAACGCGAGGCCCACAAACGCTATCGCTACGCTTATCATGGTCATGCTTACTGCCTCCCGACGCCCGCCGGGCGTCTTCGTCTGGGTGCCCCCGCTCGCCTCTATTCCATCTCGATCGCGAACAGGAGGTAGGCGCTGGTCAGGATCGAGAAGACCAGCGCCTGGATGAAAGCGACGAACAGTGCAAAAGAAACCATCACGGCCGTGATAGCGATGCCCAGCACCGCTCCCACCAGTCCGCCCAGCCGCAGCGTCAAGGCCGTGCTGGTCGGGTCTATCAGCATGCCCAGCGCGCCGGCTCCCAGCAGGGCGAACTGCGCCACGGTGGTGTCGTCGCCGAAGATGTTGCCGAAAAGCCGGATGGCCAGCGACATCGGTTTGACTGCTTCCTCGATGATCTTGAAGGGGTGGACGAAGATCGGGAAGCCGCCCTTGGTCTTGACGAAAAACCTTCCCAGGTACCGGAGCCCGTTGACCCTCAAGCCCACCACCTGGGCGATGGTTATGGACATCAGCCCCAGAGCCAGCGTGGTGTTGAGACGAGCCGTCGGACTGAGAAAGCCTGGAATCAGGCCCATCAGGTTCAGGGCGAGCACGAAGAGAAAGAAACTCCCGACAATGCCCACGTAGCGCTCGCCGTGGTGCGGGATAAGCGATCGGCATAGGCCGGCCAGCCCCTCAAAGATCCACTCCCCCACCGTCTGCAGGCGGGTGCGGGGCACCATCTCCAGTCGCCGGCTGCTCAGCCACGCGAGCACTCCCAGCAAGAGGATCACCAGCAGCACATGAAGGACAAAGACATCCACGTACGGACGCAACCACTCCGGCTCGAGTGCAACCAGCAGGTTCAGCCAACTCGCGTGGTGTTCTTCCATAGGAGCCACTCGCCCGCTAGCGGCCAGGGGGCTTGCTCCGCCACGGCGGCAACCTCATGCCCAATAGCACCAGTAAGAGAACAGGGATCAGCAGCCCAGACAAAATGGCCCACTCGTTGACCTTGTAGTGAGCCACCAGAAGGTATAGCCCAGCAATCACGAGAGAGTACTTCAGGAGGTAGAGGCCCAGGCTAACTCGCCGCCGACCGGCCGCAGCCCGTTCTTTGCCCCGCGGGACGATGGCAACAGACACGGTTACCAGTATGCCGCCCAGGGACAGCAGCCCGATGCCTACCCCCCCGAGGTAACCCCACAACGCGCGCCCGCCTCCGAGCAGCCAGGCCGGCCCCGCCCCCGCAGCACCCAAGGCGGCGGCAAGCAGGCTGACCCGCTGGACCAGCACCTTGCCTGGGTCATTCTCCATCGCGGGGGCGAGTTCGGCCCAACTCGCGAAACAGGCCGTAAAAGGCAGCGGCTGTCCCCAGCAAGAAGCCGAGAATCGTCAGAGTATTCCCGGTATGCCACTTCTCGTCGCCGAGCACTCCAAGGTAGCCGCCCAAGCCAACGCATACCGCCATGTAGATGCCCAGACTACTCAGGCGGGCGGCACTCACCCAGGCCGAAGCCTCCCTGTCGTCGCGAGGCAGCCGCACGAAGAGTAGGATAACCACGCCGCCCGTGGCTGTCAAGTTGAGCGCTTCCGCGAGATGACGCTCGGAGAGCCTGCTACGGAGCATACAGCCAGGCGGCTAGTGTATCTCCTACCTGGCGAAGCGCGGCGGGTGAGCAGTACTCCGGGGTGTCGTCGGTGGTGTGCCAGACCGGCGGAGGGAAGTCAATAATGTCTACGGCGGGGATGCCCAACCGCTGGAAGGGCACGTGGTCGTCAATCAAAGTCCCTTGGACGGAACGCTTGAAGGCGGAATGACCGCGCCGTTCGGCCACCGACCAAATCTCGTTTA
>CALFVE010000304.1 GCA_937928475.1 uncultured bacterium
TTTCCTGCCCTTCCAGGTCAATGCCCGACGGCTGGTGATTGCCTATTACGTGATGACACGCGATGTCAAACGTACTCTGGCACCAGAAGAGTTCATCGTCACCGTGGGCGGCCTCAACCGCGGTGCTCACTTGGCCGCTTACGACCCCATCACGGATCAGTCGGTGCCGGTGCGCGTGGTGGAGGCTGCCGAGCGTCGCCTCAAGCTAAACCTGACAGCGACAGATTATCCTCGACTGTTGATCATAGACGAAGAGTAGGCCTCGGCAAGCCTCTGTCTATCGTGCCCACAAGGTCAGTCTCGCAGCGAGACGTACACTCCTGGGGCGCCGACCGCTACTTCCGCAATCCAGCGCGCTCTCCGACTCGGTACTGACCGACCAGCCGCCCGGACTCGTCCAGCAGGAAGACCTGCGGGTCGCCGGGTGGGGCAATGGTGCCCACTGCTACGAAGCGCCCGTCGGCAGTCATGTCCACGCAGGAAACGCCCTGCCAGGGCATGGCCAGCGGCCCGCGCGCGTCCCAGCGCGGCGCTAGACTCTGGCCCAGGGGCTTTCCCACCTGGAGGGTATCTTCGCCCGCGGGTGCCCGGCAGCCCGCGGCCAAAGCCAGGCAGAGGCACAGACACAGACGGAAGACGCAATTCGACACGGCGAAGTCGCCCTCCCCAGGTTGAGGAATCGGCCGGCCATCAGGCTTGTTTTGCACCGCTGCGCCGCATCACCTGCCAGGCTACCACCTGCGCGAGCCCGATCAAGATGGCCAGGGCCGCCACTAGCAGAAAGCAGCCGCGCAGCGAGGCCTCCAGGCCCAGGCGAGCCGTCATCGCCTCGGCGACAAGTCCGCTGACGATGGCTCCGGCGACAGCGCCGAGACCGACCACCGCCTCGTGGATGGCCGTGGAGGCCGCCCGGCCCTCGACCCGACCGTGCAGGGCGTAGTAGAGAGCGGTGGAAGCAGCCAGCGCCGTACAGGCCCCCGCGATGAAGCAGCCAAGCGCAAAGAAGGGTAGAGAGCGCGCTGCGGCGACCGCACCCATCCCGACCACGGCCAGGGGAACGGGCAGGACGATCGGCCAGCGGCGGTACTGCCAGCGGCTGGAGGTGCGTCCTACCCAGAAGAAGGCGACGACGGCCACGTAGTAGGCGGCGATAGCCAGGCCCGTCTGGCTCTCCGGCATACCCAGCAGATTGGCCAGTTTGGGGAGGATCGTAAGGTTGACTCCGGTCATGAACCAGGCCAGCGCCGAGACCAAACGGGCGCTGAGTAGGAAGCGGGCAGTCAGGGCTGGAGCCACTGGCTCCTCCGTCCCCAGCTGGACCGACACGCCCTCAGCGCCTTGGCGTACCTGCGGCACTCGGAGAAGCCCCAGCGCCACCAAGAACAGGAGCCCCACCAGCACCAGGAAGGTCCCCGGGCCGATGAACCGGTACAGCCCTCCTCCCAGCAGAGCGCCGAGCACCATGCCGCTCGACCAGGCAACATTGAAGTTGCCTAGGGCGCGGTTCAGGCCCCGCTGGGTGTCCGCCGCCAGGTCGGAAAACCAGGCCGAGACCGTGGGCCAGAACAGAGAGAGCGCCGCTCCGCTGAGCGAGGCGAAGATAAACAGTTGCCAGACCTGGGCGGCGAAGTAATGCGCGAGGATGAAAACCGCGGTGAGGGCGAGACCGCTTACTGCCGACGCCCGGCGCCCCAGGTGGTCGGACCAGCGGCCCAGAGTCAGACAACCCAGAGTGTAACAAGCCGGGCTACCCGCCGCCAGCAGGCCCAGCCACAGCGGCGAGGCCTCCCAACTGATGGCTCGGAAAGCCGCGGCCAGGCTCCGGCAGTTGAAGGCCAGGTCGGTGACGAAGGCCGCCAGCATGAGCAGCAAAATGGGCGCCCCTCGACGCAAGCGACCGGGCGGGGTTGGGGGAAAGACCTCATTCACAGTTGTGCTATTGACTAGTGAGCAGACTAGGCGTCAGACTGGCTTAGCCGTCGCCGGGGCGCACCATCAGGGGGCAGGCAAAAGCGTTGGGTGCGGCGGGCGCCTGCCTGCGAGGGGGCCGGCGCCGCCTCCACCCGGGCTGACCGCGGGCAGAGCGGAAGCGACGGCGCTAACCGGGATTGCGGTTGATGATGCCGTAGGTCTCCACCGGCCCCCAGTTGCCCGCTCCGTCCTGGGCCCGGATGCGCAGGAACCAGACTCCCGGAGCGGGGGTGGTGAAGGCTTGCTGGACGGCCTGGTCCTTCACCTGTTCGGGCGGCAGGTCCGCGGGGTTCTGGGTCAGCAGGTAACTGTAGCCCTTGATGCCGGTGGGGTCAGTCGCCTGCCAGCGGCAAACTACTGGGCCGTAGGAGGCGGCCCCAATCACCAGATTGTCCAGACCGATGTCGGCGCCGACCGGAGTGCCGCCGCCCATCTCGAGGAGGTAAATCGCGTTGACCACCAGCGCGCCCTGTCGGTTGGCAGCGCGCAGGGGTGGGGCCAGATTTATGTAAGCCTTGTGCCACTGTCCGTCGGCTTGCACGCCGGGGACCTGCCCCACTGTCCCCCCGGTGGGGCCGGTAAGCGCCCAGAGATAGCGATTCCCCAGCATCTGCACGGCCAGGTTGACGCGAACGCCTTGGCCAATGCGGTAATCGAAACTGAGCACCGGGTACTTGTCGGCCGGGAAGTCCTGGGCCAGCAGCCGGGCCTGCAACGTCCCGGCTGTCTTCTTGATGCTGAGCGAGTACTGGCCGCTAGCCGGATTCAGGTTGGTGGGTTGTACGTTGCAGCCGCTCATCGCCACCACCTGGCCGCGCTGCCCGGATTCAAAGGTCTCGCAGTAGAAGGTGGGATGCGTGGGACTCTCCAAGCGGGCGAGGCGCGGGCCGACCTTGTCCTGACTGTAATCCATCACCCACGCCCACTGGGGGGCCTGAGCGACGGGATTGCCGGCAAAGTCCTCCGCCGCGCGCAACGCTACCTTCACTTCCTGGCCGTCGGCGAAGACTGTGGGCCGGGGGCTGGTCTGTTCGCAGGACCAGACCAGTTCGCCGCTGTTGGCGTT
>CALFVE010000305.1 GCA_937928475.1 uncultured bacterium
CGGCCCTTTCTCAATCGGCGGTCAGACCCCAAGCCTTCAGGGCGCCGACCGCCCTCTCGGCCACGTGCTCCCAGGTTAACTCCCGCAGAATGCGCTCCCGCCCGGCCTCGGCCAGCCGTCGGGCTAGGGCCGGATCGCTCAGCAGCCGCACCGCGGCCTCCGCAATCTCCTCGGGACTTTCCGGATGCACCAACAGACCCGTCTCGCCGTCAACGACAGCGTCTGCCGTCCCCCCCGTGCGCCCGCCGATGGCGGGGGTTCCGCAGAGGTTGGCCTCCAGGTACACTAGCCCGAAGCCCTCGATCGGCTCCCCCGGCAAGTCCCGGCTCGGCATCACCAGCGCGTCGGCCAGCGCATACAGTGCCGGCAATTCCGCCTCGGGCACCTCGCCCAGAAAGCGCACCACGCCGGCCAGTCCCAACTGCTGCGCCAGATCCCGCAGTCTCTGCTCTTCCGGCCCCGTTCCTGCAATCAGGTAGCGCACCGGGCCGACCCGCTCCTGGATGCGCGGCAACGCCCGCAGCACCTTCTCATGCCCTTTGCGCGCCACCAGCCGACTGACCGTGAGCAGCACCTTCTCCTCGGCCAGACCCAGCCGCTCGCGGAGGGCCGTTGCCTGTTCCGGCACCACCACGAACTCCTCGGGATTCACCGCCGCCAGGATGGTGGCAATGCGGTCCCTGCGTACTCCTCGCCGCGCCACCTGCTCCCCGGCGTACCGGCTGACAACCAGCGCCCCGGCGGCATGGCGCGCCACCATGCGCTGCATCGCCCACTTCATCAAATTGCCACCGGTCAGGGTGATCTCCCGCCCGTGAGCCAGGAGCACGTAGGGGAGCCCCAACCGTCTCCGCAGCAGCAGGCAGGCCGCACCCTCCGGGAACCACTTGCCGCTGAGTACTGCCGCCACCGGCTCGCCGAGCATGTTGTCCGCCACCGCTTGCTCGACCGCCGCCGCCAGCGCCCGCGCCGCCTGCGCCTTGCCGGCCGCCCGCACCCGCCGGGTCGGAAAAGGCTGCCTGGCGTCAAACTGCGCGTCACCCGGCTGCGCCGAAGCGACCACCAGCACCCTCTCCCCGCGCCGGTGCAGGGCCGCCGCCAGTTCCGCGCAATACCGCTGGATTCCACCCACCTGCGGCGGATAATCCAGCGCCAGCAGTACATAGGCCATGCCGTGGTCTTCCCCCTCGCCTCCCTGTCCTCCTTCCGCCGCCTCCTGGGAAGGAATGCACCCCTCGGCGCGGGAAACGACCTTCACGCCCGCCTCGCGCCGCTGTCCGGCTCGCGCCAGCCTCCCGCCTGGGGCCATTGCGCGTCGGGCAGGCTTGCAGCCTGCCGCTCCTCGGAGGGGCCGCGATGAGCCGCGTGCACGCGGTGAATCCGGCCCGTCGGCCCTGTGACAACCCTGGGTCCCTCTCGCTAACCGGAGGCTGCACCATGTTCAAGGAGTCCTCGTCTCCCCATCTCCCCCGCTTCTCGGCCTGCCGCCGGCGGCTGCACCTGGACTATCACAACCCGCCGGCCATCCCCGACCTGGCCGCCGACTTCGACCCCGCGGAGTTCGCAGCCACCGTCGCTGCCGCCGGCTTTGACTCGGCCACCGTCTTTGCCCAGGACTCTCATGGCCACTCTTACTTCCCCACCGGCGTCGGCGTCCCCCACCCTCATCTGCGCCGTGACCTGCTGGGCGAGATGGTCTCCGCCTTGCACGAACGCGGCCTGACCGTCGGTGCCTACATCAGCGTCGGGTGCAGCGACTACGCCGACCGCGCCTGGTGGCAGGCCGATCCCGACGGCTCCCCGCGCTCGCTGGAGGGCGGCGGCGGATACGCCCTGATCTGCTTGAACAGCCCCTACGTGGAGGAAAACGTCCTCCCGCTGAGCAGCGAGGTCCTCCAGCGCTACCCGGTGGACGCGCTTTGGTACGACCTGCTCTTCTTCTACGATGAGGGCTGCCACTGCCCCTGGTGCCGCGCGCGCATGAAGCGCCTGGGCCTGGATCCGGCCTCTGCGCAAGACGTGCGCGAGCACATGCGCGGTTCGGTGGGCGAGTTCGCGGAGAAGGTGGCGGCGCTGATCGCCGAGGAGCGGCCCGGAGTTGAGTTCACCCTCAACGGCCTTGCTCTCTACGAGTGCCCAGCGGGCCTGGAGCACGCGGCCTACGTGGACGTGGAGGCTCTGGCCACCGGCGGCTGGGGTTACTTCTACGTCCCCACCAAGTGCCGTTACCTGCTCAGCCTGGGCAAGCCGGTAACCGGCATGACCGCCGCCTTCCACGAGTCCTGGGGCGGTTTCGGCACGCTCAAGGCCCGCGCGCTCCTGGAGCATGAGGTCTATACCATCGCCGCCACTGGCGCTGAGGTCTCTATCGGCGACCAACTCCCGCCCCGCGGACGCCTGGAGGCGGCCCGCTACCAGCGTATCGAAGAGGTCTTGCGCCCCTTGCGCGACCTCGATGCCTGGCTGGCCGGTGCTCGACCCCTGACCGAGGCCGCGATCCTGCTGCCGCCCGGCGCCCAGGGGCAGTTCCCCAGCCCCGCCTGGGTCGGCGCTTGCAGACTGCTGATGGAGGCCAAGGTGCAGTTCACCACCGTGGACCGCCAGGCCGATTGGAGCCCGTACCGCTTGCTGGTCCTGCCCGACGACGCCTACCCCGACGAGGCCATGCGG
>CALFVE010000306.1 GCA_937928475.1 uncultured bacterium
GTCCGCCTCTCCGCCTTCTACCGCGCCCCGCAGGGCTACGTCCTGCGCCTCTACGAGTCCTCCGGGGAGGCGACCGAGGCCTTAGTTCGACTGCCCTTCCGGATCGCTGAGGCGCAGAAGGTGGACTTTAACCTCGAGCCCATGGCGGGTGCAGTGACTGCGGAGGGCGCCCAAATGCGAATCCCGCTGCGGGCATGGGAGATTGCGACAATCTTGCTCTGTTCCGCCTGACCCCGGCAGGGGCCCGGGCCCTGGTTATCACTGCCAGAACATATAACTGGGCACGTGGTAGGCGATGCTGATGATGTTCACCAGGCTGCCGACCACGAACTGCCCCAGGATCAGGCCCAGAAACAGCGGCACCGCTCGGTGATAGACCTTGCCGCCTGCGTACTTGATGATCATGGTCTTGATGATCCACGCCACCATCAGCGGCATCCAGACCAAGTTCATCTCCCAGTTGGCGGAAATCGCAAACCCCAGCGGGTGAAAAGGCCAGTTCACATAGCGAAAACGCATCGCTTCGAGAAATAGGGCCTGGCCGAAGCCGACCAGGATAGCCAGGGCCGGCCCCGAGCGGCGGATTTCCGGACCGGCGATCCAGGTAACCGCGCGCTCGAAGCCTCCGCCCAAGCCGATGCGCCCCTTGGCGACTGCCCCCAGATCGTAGTTGAGCGCCAGCATCGTCCAGAAGGCGCTCAGCATCCCCACCAGCGCCGCCAGCAGCAAAGCCGGAACAATCCCCCGCGCCTGGCCGGCCGTCCGGTCCTGCATCTTGATGCCCTCGAGCGCGTGCGGCATCGGATGGCTGCGATAGGCGCGGTTGAACCACCAGGATATGCCCAAGACGATGAGTTCCTTCTGCGTGAAGAGCGCGGTGCCCGCCGTCTGGGTCAGAATGGTATCGGGGCCGGTAAAGTGCAGGTCGTGCACCGGCGCGCCGAACTGGGCCCGCATTCGGGTGATGGCCACGGCCAGCAGGTAGTAGATGCCGAAAAAGGCCAGCGACACCCACAGCCTCATCCCCAGGGCTGACCAGACCCAGATCAGCCCCAGGAGTCCTACGACGATGCCCAGCGCCGCCGCCCGGTAGGTCAGCGGCTCCTCCCGGTCGCGCAGCCGGGAGGGAAGACCGCTGATGGCCCGCCCCACTTCGCGCAAGTACCCTCGGCCTATCCACAGCGCCGACAGCGCGAACAGCAAGTACGCGCCGAAGCACTGGAAGTTGTCGAAGGGGAAATCCCGGATCTGATCCAGCCCCAAGGCGGCGCTGGCCACGCGCTCCATCTTCCAGAACCAGTAGAAAAACCAGCAGGAGAAGAGAAAATCGCTGGGCATGAGGTAGCCCAGACCGATAACGAAAGGATACAGCGAGCGCGGCAGCCAGCCAATGGCATTCCAGGGCCGGGCCCGGATGTACCGGCCCAGGTTGTACTCGTAGATGGGCAGTTTGGGCATGCTGGGGACCCAGAAGGCGATACTGTTCCACACGTCCATCCCCCCGGCGATCGCGAAGCCGATCCAGAACAGCCGGTCGCGCCACAGCATCGCGCGGGGGCGGGTGATCTCCACCGGCAAGCGCACCAACGGACAGGCGAGGTGTTCATGCTCCAGCCATTGTCGCCGCACCAAGGCACTGAGGCAGACCATCACCAGCACCAGAGCGAGGGCAAAGCCGGTCCAGGTGGCCACCGCCGGCAGCCAGCCGAGAATGAACTCCGCCCGGTACAGACTGCTCCCGCCCTCGTAGAAGGGCAGGTACACCCGGCGGTCCTGAACTGTGGCCCAGGGCGGCAGATGGTCATTGATAAGCGCCGCGAACTTGTTGGCCGGGTTCCCCGCCGCGTAGAACGACCAGGACAGCACCGGCATCAGCACCTGGGCGAAGTCATGGGAGGCCATACAGGAGCCGATACAGACCATGCTGTAGATGAGCAGGAGTTCGGCCTGGCTGAAAGCCCAGCGGGGGAGTAGATGGCGGAGCGTGGAGAAGAAAGCCTGCAAAACCAGCAGCGTGAAGACGGCGTTGAAGAAGAGGGAAACGGTGGTGGGGTGAGCCGAATAGCGAAACAACTCCATCTGGATGACCCAGTAGGAGTTGAGGGGAATGAGCAACAGGCCAAGAACCACCGCGCGAACCGTGAAGCCGCGCCGCGGCGCTCGTGAACCGTGGAGATTCAGCAGGACTGGGGGCGCCTCGCCCATGTGGTCCCCTCAGATTCGACGATGAGCAGCGGGCCTACTCGGTCAGGAGCAGCAGACGGGCCGGATGCCCGGCACCCGCCGGGCGGTCGCCGTTCATACGGCCGCTCCCGCGAATGTGCTCACCATATTGGACGAGCACGCGCGGCTTGCCACCTTGCTGCCGCCCTGCGCCGCCTATCCCTCCATCGCCTCCGCGGTATCCGGACCGATGGTGATCTCTGCCTCCTGGGCGACGTTCGCCTCCTCGGGCACGACCAGCACGTCCGCCATGATCGGGCGGAAGCCGCTAGGGTCAAGCACCGTCACTCGCAGGACCACCGGGCTCCCCTTCTCCAGCGTCTGCAGCGTATTTGGATTCCAGATAGGCACGGTCACCTCGGCCACGCTCATCGGCGGGCAGGAGACCGGTATGTCCCGCCATTCCCGCAGCATGCTCATATACGGCGGTCCGCCGCCCATCTGGGTGCGAAACGTGCACTCGCTCAGGTCTATGCTGGTGTAGTCGTTGTGGACGGTGAAGGTGAACTCCTTCTGGCCCGGCTGCCAGTTGATACGCTCCGGCAGGCGCACCGGCGAAAAGATGACCCGCATCGCCCAGAAGGCGGGCTTCGGCGTCAAGTCGATGGCCACTACGCCCCAGTCCGCATCCTCCCCCCAGCGCACCCAGCCCCAGGGGTCGCCCGCTCCGGAGGCCATCCAGGGAAAGTACGCCCCGCCCAGGCAGGTCGGATCATCCCGCATGTAGCCCCACTCCCGCCGCAGGCGGTCCATAAACACTTGCTGCGTGTTCTTGCCGGAAAGCGGATCCTCCATCACGTCGGCGATGATGGAGGCATAGGGCGCGCTGAGCAGATCGGTCTGCATGTTCATGATCCCGTACTCCGAGGAAAACCAGACCCCCTGCCACGGGCCCTGGAGCAGTTGCTCACGGGTAGCGTCCTCCTCGAAGGTCGGCTCCCAGGTCCGCGGATTGCCGGAGAGTACGCCGGTCTCATTCAGGTTGCGGATGAGCGTGAAACTGTAGTGGATGTCCGCGATGTCGCCGTAGCGCGTCTCAAAGATGCCCTTGATCCGGTCCGCCGGCCCCGGCGGGGGGAACATGGTCGGCCGGGTCGGGTCCACTGCCTTGACCATCTGGTTGACCAGACGCAGGTGCTCGGTGAAGGCCGCGTGTACTTCCTCATTCTGGGGCATGTTCTCGTTCCCGATGCTCCAGACCATGAGCGAGGGGTGGTTGCGATCGCGGCGCACGCCGGCCTCCATCCGATGCAGCATCGGCCCCAGTTTCTCCGGCACGTGGACGTACGGGTGTCCCCAGTCAATCGGCAGTTCCTGCAGGAGGTGGATCCCCAGTTCATCGCAGAGGTCGGTGAGATCCCGCGGGCCGAAGAAGTGGGTGCGGATGGCGTTCACGTTCGCCCGCTTCATCAGCGTCAAACACTCGCGCAGGTACTCGCGAGGCGTGTACATGCCGTGTTGGTAATGGAAGGTTAGGTGGTTGACCCCCCGAAACTTCACGCGCCTGCCGTTGAGCAAGGCGCGTTGGTCCTTGATCTCGAAGCGGCGGAAGCCGATTCTTTGGCTGATCTCCTGGTCGGCCTGCCCCCGGCAAGTTAGGCGCAGGCGTAGCGAATAAAGGTAGGGGCGCTCGTCGTTCCAGGCCTTGACGGGGCCGAGGTTGAGGTCAAAGCCCAGGGCGTGCTCTGCCTGGGGCATCAAGTTTGCCTCATAGAACTCCGCGGCCACCACTGTGCCCGTGGCGTCAGCGACGGAGACCTGCAGCATGACCTGGGCCTCCTGGTCCGTGCGGTTGCGCACCAACGCCTCCCCGCCGAGCAGGCCGGTCTGGTAGTCGTCATCCAGGCTAGGACGCACCGCGTAGTCGCTGACATGCACCGGCTCGACCGCGTGCAGGAACGCCTCTCGGCACAGCCCGGCGAACTCGATAGCATGGCGCGGCATATCCATCTGTACGTCGGGATGCCGTCGGTACAGGCGCACGGCGACGGCGTGCCGCGCCCCGGGGCGGGCCCGGTCGGTTACGTCTACCTCGATGGGCGTGAGGCCGCTCCACTGCTCGCCGACGCGTACCCCGTCCCAGTAAATGACCCCGGCCGGGTAAATCCCCTCAAAGCGCAGCAGAATCCGCTTGCCGGCCCAGGTAGCCGGGATCTCCACCTCCCGCCGCAGGAGCGCCCCGTCCTCCGGGTCAATATGCTCCAGCGTCACCCGGTTCCACTTCTCGATAGTATGCGGGGATTCTTCCGGGTCATAGTAGAAAACCTTGCCCGGCTGCTCGACCTCTTCCCACTTGGCCTCGCCGCAAGCGGAGCCCAGCAGCGCCTCCTCGGAGGCGGGGAAAGGCCAGTAAGTCACTTGCCAGGTGCCCTCCAGACGAACGGGGCAGTGACTCGCTAGTTCGGGAACCCAGCGAGCGGGCACCAGCCGCGTGCTGCCGCCCTCCTCGAAAGTGACGTCCTCTGGCCCAGACAGCGAGAGTTGATAGGTGATAACCTCGGATTTCCGGATCATGGGTGAGAAGCCTCCTGACGATTTGCGGCGGCCTGTTCGCGCTGTCAAGGGCGAATCCCTTCGCGCGACACGGGAGAGGGCAAGGGGAGGTGTCCCGGCGCAAATCGGAGAAGCCCCGCACCGAGGCTGCACTCCTGAACGGGTATACGGCAGACGGGAGAAGACATGACCTTTCGCGAACGGCTTCTGGCGGTTCTGCATGGGCAGCGGCCCGATGTGATGCCCTGGTTCTGCGACCTGACCTACTGGTACGCGGCCCACCAGGCCTGGGGCGATTTGCCCACTCAGTACCAGGGCGAGGAGGGCTTCGTTCGCCTGCACCGGGATCATCACGTCGGCTACTACCTGGGCTACGTCAGCGTGTGGACAGATTCGTGGCAGGATGTGCAGATCATCACTGAGACAGACGGCCCGGTTACCACCACGCGCTGGCAGACGCCCGTGGGGGAAATCTGGGGACAGACGACCTTCTTGCCGGCCACGCATTCCAGCGCCCCCACCCGCTGGCCGGTACGATCGCCCCAGGACCTGCGAGTGCTGCGCTACCTCGCTGACGCCACCCAGACCACGCCGACCTGTGAGCAGTATTACCGGCAACTAGCGCTGGCGGGCGATCAGGGATACCCGACCGTGTTGCCTCCCCGCTCTCCGGTCTCGCAGATGCTAGCCCAGCGGACGGGGGTAAAGAACCTGGCCTACCTGCTCGCCGACGCGCGCGAAGAGACGGAAGCGACCCTAAAGGCCCTGGGCCGCGCCGCTGACGGAGCCTTTGAGGCGATCGTCGCCTGCGACACCCCCTTCGTCGAGTTCCCCGACAACCTGAGCGGGGAAGTCGTGACCCACCTCTTCGAGCGCTACCAGTTCGACTACTACGTGCAGCGCATCGAGCAACTGCACGAGGCGGGGAAGAAGGTCGGTACACACCTGGACGGAACCATGCATGGGATTCTGCCTCTCCTGGTGCAGACCGGCCTGGACTTCATCGAGTCAATCACCCCTCAGCCGACCGGGGACGTGGCGGTTGCGCACCTGCGCGACCTGGCTGGGCCGGACATCATTCTCTGGGGCGGCATACCCGGGGCCATGTTTGCGCCGCCCTTCACCGCCAGCGACATGCGCCGCCAGCTGGCGGAAATCGTCGAGCACCACTGGGCAAGCGGCAAGTTCATCCTGGCCTCCGCGGACCAAGTCCCGCCCAATGGTGACATGAACCTGGTCCGCCTCGTCGGCGAATGGCTGGAGGAGTTGTGCGGGCAGCACAGGCTTCCCAACCTGCCCGTAGGGCAGGCTTCCCAGCCTGCCCGTAGGGTAGGCGTCTCGCCTGTGCCGCCTGCTGTCCTGCACTAACCCGGCGAGCACCTGTCATGCGCGAGCCTCAGTCCTTCCGCGGCTTGCACTACGACATGGCCCGCGGCAACTTTGAGTCCTACCCGACCTTGCGCCGCTTGGCGCGCCAGTAGGCGAACTCGGTCTCGCAGCCGTTTCAAGCCGCGGCTGAACCTGGAGGCCGGCTCAGGAGGAAATTATGCCAGGAACCTTGCTTTTCGGGATTGACGTGGAAAGCGCCTCGGAGGACTCTCTGGGCATGGCCCGCTGGGGCGCCGAACTGTTCAGCGAACTCGACGTTCCTGTGACCTGGTACGTGACGGGTAAAACCCTGGAGAAGTACCCGGAGGCCTTCCAGGAAGCCGGA
>CALFVE010000307.1 GCA_937928475.1 uncultured bacterium
GCGATTCGCGGCGCTACCGGCACCGGCAAGGCCACCGGCACCTCCGGCCGCGAGACGTACAGCGGCTCGTAGAGATTCTGGGTAAAACTCACCGGCCGCCCCGAGACCAGCGCCATCTCCACATTCTTCCAGTCCGAATCCGTGGTGTTCTCCACGATCGCCCAGCCCTGCAGGTAGACCTTGCCGCCATCCGCCACCAGGCGATAGGTGGTCTTCCAGACCGGCGTCTCCAGCAAGTAGCCGGCACTCACCCGGCGCTGGCCTTTGCCCGTGAAATTAAGATCCACCACCCGCTTGGCGACGTCCCGGCTCCCGGCGATGGCGGCCAATGCCTGGGTCAGTTCGCTGTTGACCTTGGCATCGGTCAACTTCACCGACCGGATCTCGTCCAGACGCAGGCTCATCAAGCCCTGTTCCGTGAGCACATTCACGTACTCGACCGTTTCGGTGGTCTCGCCCACCGTGACCTGCTTGGTCTCCACCCCCAGCACCAGCCCCCGCGCGCCCTGCTTGCCGGAGATACTCACCCCCGCCCCTCGCAGGCGCAGGAGCAGTTGGGAGAGGCTGGGGTTGTCGCCCAGGTTGACCGAGAAGGCCTCCAGGGCCTTTGAGAGCGGCTCGCGGGGCGCGTAGGTCACCGGGGCGACCGTCCCGCCATCCAGGTCTTGCAGCACCAACGACTTGAGAATGTCGTTGATCTGCTCCACCCGGAAGGACAGCGGCACGGTAGCGTTGTCGGTCACCGTCCCCTCGTGCTGAAAGTACCCGACTCCGGTGGAGAACAGAATTACCCTGGTCAGCGGCAGGTCGGCCGCACCAGCCGCCGTAACCGCTGTCACCGCCACCAACATCAGCAGCAATCCCCGGGCAAAGACCTTACTCATGATGTCACCCCCTGTCGGAAGTATGTGTAACACCGCGACAGCCCTTGGACCGCCGTTGATGTTTGTTAGTTCCGCTCACCGGCGTTTGGCCCTCTCAACATCACAGGGGATGTGGCGCGCGGTTGGGCCCGCCTTGCCTCAGGGAGCGCAGGAGACTGCGCGACGGTCGGCGAAAGGAGCCCGACGAATCCATCGAAAGGACCCAACACCATGACCCATCGCGAACGCTTCCTGGCCGTGGTGCGCCACCAGCAGCCTGACCGCATGCCCTACCGGTTCGGAGGACCGCGCGCCTCTACCCTGGCGGCGTGGCGCAAGCAGGGCCTCAGCGAAGAACAGATCGCCCACTGGGGCGAGTTCCTTGGCCAGGACCCGGTCTGCGGTATCGGCAAACTGTACTTCGGCCCGCTCCCCCCTTTTCCTGAGGAAATCGTGGAGGAGCGCGGGAACCTGCGCGTCTGGCGCGACTCCTGGGGCGTCCTGCGCCTGGATGCCGTCCGTCAGCCTACCGAGGGCTTCGCCACGCGCCGCTACCTCGAGTTCCCGGTCAAGACCCCCGCCGATTTCGAGAAGATGAAAGAGCGCTTCGACCCGCACACGCCCGAGCGGACGGTCAGCGACGAGGGCGCGCCAGTCCCCGACACTCTGAACCCGGACGGCTATCGCCGCTACTATCCCGGTAAGGGTTGGCGGGACCTGGTCGAGTACTGCCGACAAACCGACGCGCCGGTCAGCGTCGGCGTCCCCGGGTTGTATTTGACCGCCCGCGATTGGTGCGGCTTTGAGGGCCTTTCCCTCATGTTCCACGACCAGCCCAACCTGGTGCACGAGATGATGGAATACTGGACCTGGTTCATCATGGAGATCTGCCGGGAGCCCTTCTCCAAGATTCGGGTAGACCAGGTGGTCATATCCGAAGACATGGCCTACAAGCACGCCGCCATGATCTCCCCCGACCACATCCGCGAGTTCATGCTCCCCCGCTACCGGCGCTTGCATGAGTTCTTCGCCGACAAAGGGGTGGCCTGCTTCATGATGGACAGCGACGGCTACAACGGCCAGATCCTGGAGGTGCTCTATCCGGAGGGTATCCGGGGCCTCTGTCCGCTGGAGATTGCTGCGGGCAACGACCCGGAAGTCTATCTCCGGCAGTATCCTGGCCTGTTCCTGGAGGGCGGCATAGACAAGCGGGAACTGCGCTTCACCAAGGAGCGAGTACGAGCCGAGGTAGTCAGGCGCTATCGGGTGGCGCGCAAGTACGGCGGATATATCCCCACTGTGGACCACGGCGTGCCGCCCGACGTGCCCTTGCGCAATTTCCTGTACATGGTCGAACTGCTGCGAGGGTTTGCCGACGGCGAGGATCTGGATACCTATGAGCCCCCCGGCGAATTGGAGGCGCAACTGGGACCGATTCAGGAGATGTTCGACCACCGCAAGGCGATCGCGGCCGCCTATGGGGAGGAGGAGTAGGAACCGTCGGCAGGGCGCCGTTGACGCTGGGCTTGCTTGCCTGCTATACTCCTCTCAGTTTGCGGAGACCCCCGCCACCAGAGGATCTCCCGTCTAGTCCACGCAAACCAGGAAGGAAATCCCAATATGCCCGGACCGCGAGACCGAGATCGAGACCGAGATCGGGGAGGCCGGGGTGAGCGCAAAGGCTCCGTGCGCCGTCCCCGGCGCAAGCATTGTCAATTCTGCATCGCCCGGCCTCCTATCATCATTGACTACAAGAATGTGACCATGCTGCGCCAGTACATGGACGACCGCGCCCGCATCCGCAAGGCGCGCCAGACCGGCACCTGCCGGCGACACCAAAACCGCCTGGCCACGGCCATCAAGCGGGCACGGGAGATCGCGCTGCTTCCGTACGTGGCGGACTAGAAAGCATGGCGGCCCGACGGCGTGCATGCGCCCTCGGGCCGGCTGCCGATCGTGGACAGGGCAGCGGGAGGCTGCCCTAGCGATGCTCCCTCGGCACGATGAGGAGACCCTCGTCGGTGCTTCTGATCTCGAACTCCCGCTCCTCTCCTCCCACCTGCTCGCGCAGGCGGACGGCCCGTCCTTCCTCGCTGACGAGGTAGCGCGGCTCCTCCGACCGGCCCGAGGCCACCACCCGCACGCGCCCGGGCGGGGTAGGCCGACCCAGCATCAGGGCCAGCCACACCGCTCCGGTGAACAAAGCGAGGCCGACCAGCGCCACCAGAACCCGTCGCCATAGCCTGCGGCGGTAGAGCCTGGGTAGCATACTTGCATCGTAGCACCAACGGGCCGCAGCGGTCAAGCCCGCTTCCGGCTGCGGGCAGGGGTCATCTGCCCTCAGACGACCTGCGCGCTGGCCGAAAGCAGGGAAGGCGGTCTCGCTGGAGAAAGACTGCTCAGCAATGACTCCCTGCTCTCACCTGTTCGGCCGCCTCCCCCGGCGGGGGCTGAGCGTCCTGCTGACCGCGCTGCTTATCTGCGCTCCGGCGGTTCGGGCGGACCTGGAAGAGGACTTCGGGCGGCTGGCTGCCCGGTACTTCGAGCAGGAATACGGTCTCTGCCGAAGCCCTGCCCTGGGTCGTTGGGTGGAGGTGCTTGGCCGTAAGGTCGCCGGCGCCACCGGTTTGCCCGCAGACCGTGTGCACTTCGGGGTGCTCAATTCGGGTGAGATCAACGCTTTCACTCTCCCCGGCGGCTTCATCTTCTGCGACGCCGGACTCCTCGGGCATGTAGACTCCGACGACGACCTGGCCGCAGTGCTGGCCCACGAACTGGCCCACGTGCACAACCGCGACTTCCAGCGGGTGCTGCTCCGGCAGGCTCTGCTCTCGGCGCTTACCCTAGCCCTGGACCGGGGCGATACTGCTCGCGCGGTGCCGGCTCTGCGGGTGTTTCAGATTCTGGACGGCCTGCGCCAGTCCCGCAAGCAGGAGGCGCAGGCGGACAGCGTCGCGGTCGGGCTCTGTCTCGGGGCCGGCTACGATCCCGCCGGTCTGGAGAACTTCCTGGGGCGCGTCGCCGAGGGGCAAGCCCGCTGGAGTTACTGGAAGACGCTCTTTTCGACCCACCCTGAGCCCCTGCGCCGACTGACCTGGGTACGCCTGCGCAGCGAGCAGATGCTGCCCGCAGAGGATCGCGTGTCCCTGGCCGAGAGCCTGTGCGCGCGCAGTCGCTACCAGCGGGCGCTAGCCCACCTGGGCCTCGCGGAAGAGCAAGCGCCGGACCTGGCGGCTGCGCCTCTGCTGGCCGCGCAGGTGTACCTCCTCCAGGGAAGGCGTCGTGAGGCGGAGGCGGCCTGCATCCGAGCCCAGCGGCTCGATCCCGCCAATGAGTGGGCCGCGGCCTTGCTGGCTGAGGCGCGGCAACGGCAGGAAAGCGCACCCGCGGGCGTGACCTGGCGGCCCTCCGCCGACCTGAAGCAGCGCAGCGAGGAGGTCCTGGCCGCTCTCGCTGCCCAGGAGGAGCAGCGCCGGGTTCTGCTAAACCGAATAACCGCCGAAACCCGGCGCCTGCGGACGAATCAGCAGTTTAACCGAGCCCTGGAGGCAGCGCAGAGTGTAGCGGCGGAGGCGGATTCCCTGGCCTACTACGGACTGCTGGCCCAGGCCGCAACCTTGGTCATCGAGATTTCCCACCTGTCGGATCAAGTCATGGAAATGCGCTGGATTGAGTACGACCTCCCCGAGGCGTTCACTGCCGAAGCCCGTGCTCTGCTCAGGGAGCGCCCGACGGCGCGCGCGCCGGCTGAGTTCGAGCGCGCGGGGGAGCATCTGCTGCGGGCGACGAAACTGGGCGAGGACAAGCACCTCCTAGCTCTGGAAAGGATGGCCCGCGCCGCCACCCAGGCACGACGCCTGGCCGGGCAAGTTGCTCCCCTTTTCCTGGAATTGCTGGCTTCTGGCCCAGGGCGGCCGCTGGGGCGACTGGTCTTCAGCCGGGCGGCCCTGATTCAAGGACAACTGGAACTGGCGCGGCACGGTCTGCGCCAGGCCGAGGCTGAGGTCAGCGGGGTCTTGCGCGATCTTTGCGAGATCAAGCAGGCCTACTTCCAGGCCCGACTGGCCCGACTGGGGGCGGAGGTTTCGCTGGCCCAGGTTGCCGTCTATCAGCGGGTGCTCGCTCAGATAGCCGATCTTCTCCTCGGCCCTCAGCGGGAGTTGGCCTGGCCGGGCACGGACCTGGGGACGGCGGCGCAGCGGCTGCTGACCGCAACCGGCGAACCGGAGGCTGGGGAGGAGAAGTGCGTCTTGACGGGGAAAGGACCTTGGGACGACCGGGCCTACGCCGACTACGTGCTTCTGCGTCTGGCCCTGCGTCGCTGCGAGGAAGAGACGCTCAATTCGGCATCGGGGCAGTAGGGATAGCAACAGGCAGCCGTCTGCGGGCGCAGGCTGGAAGCCAGTGCGCAGGCTGGAAGCCTGCGCTACGCGGAGAGCGCGTGCTCTAGGGGCAAGGCAGCCTGGCCTACGCGGAAGGCGGCGCGGGTCGCGGCAGGCGGGCCTCCTTGCCTGCCGGTCCAATCTACGTCCGTGGACCTCATACCGTGCGCTACGGAATCATCTCGGATATTCACGCCAACCTCAGCGCCCTGGAGGAGAGCCTCCGGTTGGCCGCCGAGCGTGGTGTGGACGAGTATCTCTGCCTGGGGGACATCGTCGGTTACGGGGCCAGCCCCAATGAGTGCTGTGACTTGGTGCGCGGCCTGCGCGCCACGGTCATCTGCGGAAACCACGATGTGGCGGCGATTCACCCCGGGCGGGAGATTTGGTTCACCCCCGCCGCCCGAGCCTGCATTCTGTGGACCCGCGAGGTGCTTACTAAGGAGAACCGCGAGTTTCTGCACAGCCTGAGACCGCAGGAACAAGTCGGCGAGGCCGTGCTCTGCCACGGCTCGTTGGCCGACCCAGACCTTTACACTACCACTCCGGAGGAGGCTCTACTTAGCCTCCGACTGCTGGAGGGGCCCCTGGCCTTCTTTGGACATACTCACTTCGCCGAGTGGTTCCGGCTGGGCCCGGGTCTGTCGCTCCCCGAGGAATTTCTCCAGCCCGACGGTGGCTTGTGCACCTTGGAGCCGGGTTACCAGTATCTGGTCAATCCCGGGGCGGTCGGTCAGCCCCGGGACGGCAACCGCCAGGGCAGTTTCGCGGTCTGGGACACGGAGGCCGGTACCGTGGAGATCATCCGCTTCGACTACGACTTCGCCGAGGCGCAGCGGCGGATGTACGCCGCTGGCCTTCCCGAGAACATGGCGCTGCGCTTGGGGCTGGGCATTTAGCCTGCTCGGCGTTGGCCCCAACTCATCACCGAGCCTATCGCCAGGTGCTCGGATGGGGTATAATGCTGAAGGATTCGGTCGGCACCCAGTCGAGCGGTCGAGGTGATGCATCGTGCCCCTAGAAGACAAAGCCATGCGCCGGCGTGTGGAACGTGAACTTCCTCGCTTCGATCTCGACTTCACCTTCACCACCGTCTCGGTGATCAACCAGGTGGTCTACTTCGGCGGCCGGGTCCGTCCCATCCGGGCTCGCGGCCTGCGAGGGGTGGACCGTCCGGACACGCGCCGCGAGATGATGAAAGTGGTAGAGGCGGTCCGTGCCATCCCCGGCGTCAAGGACGTTGTGCTCGACTGCCAGTTTGACTGAACAGTTTTGCAGCGAGGCAGGTGGCGGGCGAGCCCTGTGCCTTGTGCAAGAGAGCGGCCGCCCGACGGCGGCCGACTGGCTCGCGGCCTTGACCACGATGGCTTACGCTTCCCCTCCCCGCAAGGAGCAGGGATGAGACCCCATGCGGATGCTCCTGACCTCCGACATCGCGCCGCGGGTTGCCGCTTTGTGCCGGCGGCTCAACCTCCTGCTGCCGCCCGACGTGCAGGAGGCGCTCTCCCGCGCTCGGGACCGGGAGTCCTCCCCCCGCGCACGGGAAGTGCTTGACCTCCTGCTGGAGAACACACAGGTGGCAGCCACGGAGGGCCTGCCTCTGTGCCAGGATACGGGGATGGTGGTGGTCTTCGCCGAGGTGGGGGAGGACGTCTGCTTGCGCGGAAGCCTGCAGGCCGCAGTGGATGCCGGCGTGGCGGAAGCCTACCGCCAGAGCTTCCTGCGGCCTTCCGTGCTGGCCGATCCCCTGCGCCGCGACAGCAACACCGGCGACAACACGCCGGCTATTCTGCACTGGGAGCAGGTTCCTGGGAACCGCCTGACCCTGCATGTGGCGGCCAAAGGGGGAGGAAGTGAAAACCAAAGCGCTCTGTGGCTGCTCTCGCCGAGCCAGGGGCGAGAAGGCATAGTCGCGGGGATCGTCGAGCGCATCCGGGAGGCCGGAGGGCGTCCCTGTCCCCCGCTGGTGTTGGGAGTCGGCCTGGGCGGCAATTTTGAGACTGCCCCGCTCCTGGCCAAGAAGGCTTTGTTCCGTCCGCTTGGGCAGCCCTCGCCCGACCCGGAGCTGGCTGACCTGGAAGCCGAGATTCTCCAGCGCGTGAATGAGACCGGCGTCGGCCCTCTCGGGCTGGGCGGAGATACTACGGCGCTCGCGGTTCACGTGCTCAGCGCCCCCTGTCATCTGGCGACTCTGCCCGTCGCCCTCAACGTCCAGTGCCATGCCGCCCGGCACGCCACGGTGGTGATCTAGGCCGTGGACTCGGCTGTGACGAAAGCCCCTGAGCCTCTGCGCGTGGATCTGCCCCTCGAGGCGGCGACTGCCCTCGCGCTCCGCGCCGGTCAGGCCCTGCGCCTGTTTGGGGAGATGTTCACGGCGCGGGACGCCGCGCACGCCCGCCTGATGGAAGCGCTCACGGCGGGTGAGCCGCTGCCCTTCGACCTGGCGGGCGCCCTCATTTATTACTGTGGTCCTACGCCGGGTCCACCACCCCGCCCCATCGGTGCTGCGGGGCCAACCACCAGTTCGCGCATGGACAAGTACACCCCCGCCTTGTATCGGGCTGGGGTGCGGGCGACTCTGGGCAAGGGGGAACGAACCCGGGCGGTGCGGGAGGCCTGCCGAGAGTTCGGCGGCCTGTACCTGATCACGGTGGGAGGAGCCGGCGCGCTACTGGGCAGTCGCGTCCTGTCGGCGGAAGTTGTGGCCTACCCCGACCTGGGCCCGGAGGCAGTGCGCCGGTTGGTCGTGGCCGACTTTCCCGCCTGGGTCGCCTATGATGCCCACGGCGGCAGCCTGTTCCCGGCCGACAGCGACCTGCCTGGCGCAGGCTGAGGTGCAAATGATGAGGATACTGCTGGGCTGGCTCGCGGATCTGTTCTATGGGTTGGGGCAACTAGCCCTGCCAGGCGGGCGGATAGGGCGGGCAATGGCCCGGTATTTCCTTCACCGTTGCCTCTCCCTCAATCCTGGACATGAGCGGGCCCAGGGTTACCGCGATTACCTTTACGGCGTGTGGGCAGTGGAGCGCGGCGACCCTGACGCGGGACTGCGCCTGCTGCGGCGCGCGGCTCGGGCCTTGCCCCAGGACCCGGCGGTGGCCCTGGATGCCGGCGTGGCTCTGGCCATCTGCGGCCAGTATGAGGCTGCGGCCACCACGCTCAGTCGCCTATTACAGGAGCATCCCCACCGGCTGTCCGGGGAGCGACAACTCTGGTCGGCCCTGGCCTGGTCCCATCTGCGGCTGCGAAACTACCAGCAGGCCCTGGAAACCGCCCGCGCGGCCGCGACGGCCGGCTGCGCCAGCGCCCAACTTCGCCTGGTGACTCTCTTCGCCAACCTGGCTTGCGGAGACGGGTTCGAGGCCGGTGTCCTCGCCGGGCTCCTGCGCAGCCACGTGCGGCTGCTGCCGAACGTGCTGGAGTTCGCCGAGCAGATGGCGGAGGATGACAGGCCGGGGCTGGCGGACCAGGTGCTCGGCGCGCTGCCCGCGGATCTTCAGGCGCACGGCCTGCGCCTGATCGCCTCCTCCTCCATCCACGGTCGGCGTTGGCGGGCCGCCCGCTGGGCGCTAGCACGCCTGCAAACCTTTGCGCGGGAGCGAGTAGCGTACCTAGTACTGGAGTCAGAACTGTACCTGCATGAGCAGCAATTCCCCCAGGCCCTGGCGGCCGCCGAGCAGGCGGTGGCCCAGGCCGAGCCGAGCACGGCCCGAGGCCAGCGGACGGGAAGCGGTCTGGGCGCTGCCGAAGAGCAACTGGGGGAGGTTCTGCTGGTGATGGGGCGCTCTGAAGAGGCCTTCCCCCACTTCGTGAGGGCGCTGGCTGAGGGCAGTCTCTCGGCTCTAGCCGGAGGAGCGGTGGCCCTGCGGCTAGTCGAGCAGGGGCGAATTCAGGAGGCGCGGCAGGTCTTCCGATTCAGCCGCCGAGGAGCCGAACTGGGCGTGGCCTACGCGCACCTGGCCACGGCGCTCATACTGCTGGAGGAGGGACAGACTGGGGAGGCCCTGAACCTAACCGAACTGGCCTGGGAGGCCTACCGGGACCTCCCCGCCTGGGCCGCGCAGCCCTCGGTTCGAGAGACTCTCTCCACTTACCTACGTCGCTTGGCCCAAGATCTTGCCGAGAGGGCCGAGGCGGCCTCGCAACCCGATCTCCTGACCGGGGCCAGACGGCTGCTACGCAACTTGGAGCGACCCGCGAGCGACTGACTTTCCTTCTCCCCGTCCCCGAGGCCTCCACTGCTCGTTTAGCCACTGTTGCCGCTGTTGTGGCGCGTCCGGTTCCCTGGCGGAGGGGGTGGGATTCGAACCCACGGTGCCTTTCGGCACAACGGTTTTCAAGACCGTCGCCTTCAACCGCTCGGCCACCCCTCCGTTTACCAGTATACGCGGGGGTCAGAGCGAGTGTCAAATGCACTCTCGTCAGGCCGGTCCCCCGATTCAGGGCCGCGGTACGGGCGGCAGCGGCTCGCCCGCGGCGGGCCTTCGAGATGGTTCTGCTGACGTCCTGCTGAAGGCAGGTCGGCCGCGCGGGTGTCGCCAGCACCCCCGCTGGGTCCACCTAGAGGGTGGCACGGCCAGTTGCCATGCACAGCCTCGACGAAGCCTTCCGATCAGGGGTATGGGCACTGGGGTCACCGTGCGGACCAGTTCCAGGCTCCTCGCTCGGCTCGGCGTCTTGGGCCAGTCCCTCCGCGGCAGACGGTATACGGGTGCTCCCACCGGCCTTGCGACCGTCTTGGGAAGGAGAGACGCAGGCTGGAAGCCTGCGCCATGCCAACCAGCCTGCGCGCCGCCGCGCGGCCGGTCTTTGATTCCCGCTCGCCCGCTTCCGTCGGCTTGACATTCCTGCCCTCCCTGCCTATGCTTCCCTGGTCCCGGTCGTCTGCAGGGCTGGGCGGCAGCATGGGAGAAAAGACCCTCGTCATCCTGGGGAGTACCGGCTCGATCGGGCGGCAGACGCTGGAGGTCGCGGCACGCCATCGCGAACGCCTGCGGGTAGTAGGCCTGGCCGCGCGGCGAGACGCCGAGCGCCTGCGGCGGCAGGCGGAGGAATGGGGCGTCTCGCATGTGGCCCTGGCAGACGCACAGGCCGCGCATATCCTGAGCCATGACCGCTCCTTGCGAGTCTACTCAGGGCCGCAGGGCCTTTGTGCCCTAGTGCGTGAATTACGCGCCGATCTGGTGGTCGCCGCCCTTTCCGGCGGTGCCGGCCTGGCCCCGATTCTGGCAGCGCTGGAGGCCGGCTCCGACGTGGCCCTGGCGAACAAGGAGCCGGTGGTGGCTGCTGGTAATCTGCTGACTCAGACGGCGACCCGCTTTGGCGTGCAACTGTTGCCGATTGACAGCGAGATCTCGGCTGTCTGGCAGTGTCTGCGGGGAGAAAATCGGCGCGAGGTAGAACGAGTGCTGCTTACCGCCTCGGGCGGCCCCTTTGCCGGTTGGCAGCCGGAGGCGCTGGCGCAGGTGACGCCCGAGCAGGCTCTGGCCCATCCGACCTGGCGAATGGGTCGAAAGGTCACGGTGGACTCCGCTACCCTGATGAACAAGGGCTTTGAACTCTTCGAGATCAAGTGGCTTCTGGGGATAGAGTTCAGCCAGATTGAGGTCGTTGTCCACCCGCAGAGCGTTGTACATTCGGCGGTCCAGTTTCGGGACGGCTCGGCGCTGGCGCAACTGGGGTGCCCCGACATGCGGCTCCCAATTCAGTTTGCGCTCAGTTACCCCGAGCGCTGGGAGAGCGATTTTCCCCGCGTGGATCTGCCTGCCCTGGGGGAGTTAACCTTCGCCGCGCCTGATCCGGGGCGTTTTCCCTGCCTACGCCTGGCCCGCCACGCAGGGGAAGCGGGTCGGAGTTACCCGGCGGTGCTCAGCGCCGCTGACGAAGTCGCCGTGAGTGCCTTCCTGGAGGGCCAGATCGGGTTCCTGGAAATCCCCCGCTTAGTGGAGCGCACCTTGGAAGCGCATGACGCCTTCGCCATCTCCGGCCTGGAGGACGTGCGCCGCGCCGAGCATTGGGCTACGCAATATGCTGCCGGCCTGGTGGCTGCCGGTGGCGCAGGAGTGTCGTAAAAGCATGGATCTCATTCAGCAACTAACCTCGACCACCTGGGGCCTGGGCGCGGCCATCGTGATTCTGGGCCTGTGCATCTTCTTCCACGAAGCCGGGCACTTCTTGGCCGCCAAGTGGTGCCGCATGCGGGTGGAGGCCTTCGCCCTGGGGCTGGGGCCACCTGCCTTCGGAGTGAGGCTAGGCGAGACCTATTACTCGGTCAACTGGGTGCCCTTCGGCGGCTACGTCAAGATCGCGGGGATGGAACCGGGGGAAGCCAGCGCCGAACGCGGCTTCTACAGCCGGCCGCGCTGGATGGGTGCCCTCACTATCTTCGC
>CALFVE010000308.1 GCA_937928475.1 uncultured bacterium
CAAAATGGTGGGCCGCACGGCCAGCGCATCCTGCCCGTCCCGCCCCTTTTCCTCCTCGCTCAGCCAGTCATCCAGGTCGTTGAGTACTTGGTAGCCCTCCCCGACGTACGTAGCGAATTGCCGCAACCACCCGGGGTTGAAGTCGGCCCCCGCGGCTCGTAAGCCGGCGTACAGCGCCACCTCGAAGGCGGGAGCAGTCTTCCGCGCCCCGATGGTCAGCGCCTCGCCGGGCGTCACTTGTCCCCCCTGCGAGGTGATTAGCAGTTCCGCGCCTTGGCCTCGGCACAATTCCAGATGCGCGGCTGACAGGTGGCGAAGAATGTCCGCCACGCACTCGGCTCCCAGCGCTCCGGCCTCCCCTGCGATCAAGCGATAGCCGAGCCCGACCAGGAAGTCGCCCACGTTCAAAGCCGTTGGCACACCGTGGGTGCGGTGCAGCGTCGGCTCCCCGTAGCGGCAGGCATCGCCGTCCTCGATATCATCATGCACTAAGGAGGCCTTATGGAGCGCCTCGATCGCCAGCGCCAAGCGCCGCACCGCGTCCGGCAGAAGAGCCGCCACGGCTTCGCCGGGCGTTAGCGCTCGCCAACCGTGCTGGCCCACCGCGTAGGCCGCCAGCGTGACGAAGGGTCGCAGGCGCTTGCCCCCCTTTTGCAGCCACTGCCACGCCAGGGCCTCCGTGGTGGCCAGGGCGGACGGCTCTGGGTGGACGGCAACAATGCGGTACGGCGCCAGCAGGGCGCTCAGGAATTCCGGCTGGAACGTTCGCTGGGTCTCTCGCCAGAGCCCCAACGGGCTATGAGTGGAAACAGGGGCAGCCTCCCGCCGGGCCTGCATCGCGGCCTGCACCACCTCAAGTTCCACGGCGGTTCGCACGCAGCCGTCGGTCAGCAGGGGAACAGCGAAATGAGGCAGGCCCAGGTCAGCGAGGCGCGCAAAGGACTTTTCCAGCGAATCGAGGCAGGCTACGCCCAGGATCGCTCCGGTCTCCCCCTCGAGCACTCCCGTGGTCACTGGCGAGGTCCCCTCCGCCACTACTACCTCGTAGCCCAGCCCCAGCGCCGCCTCGCGCAGCGGTCCAATCACGCAACGGCCGCAGCCGGCACAGTGCAGCCCCTCCGCGTCGTACTGCCCGGCACAGTAGCCGTCATCGCGCAGGCAATGCGGCAACAGCAGCATCCGCCGTCGGGCCGGCACTGCCTCGAACTGGTCCCGCCAGAAGGCGTTGCTCACCTCCACCATCGCGAAGCCCAGGAAGCACCGGGGCAAGCCAAGGCGGTCAAGGACCGCCTGCCCGCGGCTCTCCAGTTCGTCGCGCGTGGGCGGAGTAGCGCGATCCATCCCGGCCGCAACGGCCTCTGCCGTCTCGCGCACAGCCGCGCGCACGGCCGGTGCCGCCGGCATCTGCTTGATGTCCTGCCCCGGCGTCACCGATACCGCCGCCGTCACTCGGGTCTCCGTTTGGCTCATCTTCAGATGGAGCAGACCGCCCGGCGTTACTGTCCGATGCAGTACAGGTTCTTCTCCGTCCGGACATACATCCGCGTACCGACAAAAACCGGACAACTACGGAACGGCTCCAGGCTGTTGCGGGCGACCTCTTTGTACTCCCTCCCCGGCTCCACGATCACTGTGTTTCCGCTGTCGCTGCTGACAAAGATATGATTGCCGGCCAGGGTTACGCTGGGATAGTGCGTGCCACCCAAACCCAGTTTCCGCTCATACACCACCCCGCCGTTGGCGGCGTCAATTACCACCAGGTAATCCAACTGGTTGACGGCATAAATCAGCCCCTCATGGAACACCGGTGAAGCGTAAAAACGCTCATCGCGCCCGTTCCACAGGGACTTGCACTCTAGTTTGTCAGCCGGCTGAGCGGGCAACTGGAAGGCGCGCCCGCCCAGGCGATTGGCCCCCGGAATCTGGATAAAGTAGACGATACCCTCGTTGATGATCGGGGCGCAGTAGTCCAGCCGATACAGATTCTGCGCCAGCACCTTGCCGTCGCTCACCCGCACGATGAAGCCCGCCGGTGCCACCACCACCTCTACGTCGCCCACCTTGGCGGGGATGGAGGTGCCCCAGTCCATGGGCACTCCCGCCTTCCAGATCTCCGCGCCGGTGGCGGGGTCCAGCCCAAACATCGTGTTGAAATGCACAATTAGCCTGTCTCCCACCAGCACGGGCGAGGCGCTATGCCCCCAGCCATGGGTCGGCTTTTCGACAATTCGCGCCCACTTGCGGCTCCCCTCCAGGTCGTAGCAGGCCACGACGCCGTTGCCGTAGACGGCCCACACCTGCGTTCCGTCGCTGACCGGAGTCGGCGTGGAGTAACCAGTGACCGGATGGGTCGGCGGCGGCTGGTAGCGGCTGAGCGCCTGTTGCTGCTTCGCCAATTCCGCCTTCTTCTGCTCGAGTTCGCCCTGCTTGGTCTTCAGCGCCGCGTCGTCCGGTGTCTTGGCGAGGTCGTCCCTTATGTGCTTGATTTGCTCCTCAATCCCCTTGATCTCGTTTTGCAGCGCTTCGAACTGCTCTCGCTCCTGCTTCAGCACCACCAGTTCTTCCCCCGAGAGCACGTCTTCATAGAGGTTGCTCCTTTGCCAGAGCACGCTCCCATCGGCCGCGCTGACACATATCAGCGTAGCTGGCTCGGCGTTCACAAGAAGGCGATCGCCAACCGGAACCGGGGTAGCATTGCTGTTGGCCGGCATGGGCGAGACCCAAATCACGTTCTTGTCCTTCGCCCACTCGATCGGTGGCACGGCCTGCGGGTAGCGTCCGGTACCGTCGGTCCGCCAGCCGACGGGGTCCGCTGCCAGCAACGGGGCCGCGAAGCCCGCGCAGACGACAGCGACCAGCACTGCCAGGGCTGCCGCCAGCGCGCACGGGTGATCTGCCTGTCGGTACATAGGGAGTTGCTCTCCTCCTGATGGCGATCTCTTATCCCGACCTTCAGAAGGCCGCTCCCGCTTAGGGAACGACCCTCGCCATGTTGCCCCCAGGTCAAGGCTCAGCCGCGGCCTGAACTGAGAGAAAAGAGTACACTCATCATGCTAGATAAACGCTCGCGCGGCCAAAGGGTTCAGTCTGCGCGGCCCGGGCCAGGGCCGCGACCGTCCAACTGAGCGGGTACATTTCCTCCGCGTACCACAGCCTCGCGAAGTACAAGCCGATCGGCGCAGGCCGCAGCCAGGTGCCGTCCTCTACGCGACCCACCAAGTATTCGGCTCCGCGCCCCACCGCTTCTTCCACTCTCTGCTGCTGGCGCCAGTGAGCCAGAGCAACCACCGCCTGTGCGGTTTCCTCCACCGAGGAGACTACGCTGTTTGCCCCGCCCCAGCCTCCGTCCGCATTTTGCGCGTGCGCCAGGAATTCGACGCCCCGCAAAGCCTCCGATGCGTCGGGTTGAGAGGCTGCGTAGGCCAGCAGCACTCGCGCCGTGCCCAGCACCGGGTTCTCCTGCCGCGGCGCATGCTGATTTCCGAACCACAACGGCACCCAGGCCCCATCCTCCCGCTGATTCCGGGCCAGGTAAGCGAAGCCCCGCTCCAGCGCTCGCTCGATGCGCCTGCCGAGACCCGGTACTCGCAAGCGACTCGCCAGCAGCGCCCGCACGGCGTGCGCGGTCAGGTCCGGGCAACTGCGGTCAAAGGGCAGCCGTCCCCAGCCGCGGCAGAAAGTCGGCCACCCGCCGTCCGCGTTCTGCAACGCCAAGAGCCACCCCACCCCCGCCCGCACTGTCTCAGTGCGGCCCGTTTGAGCCAGACAAAGCAAAGCCCCGGCCGTGTCGTCCGCATCCGGCACTGCCCCCGGCAGATGCGTCCAGCCCCAACCGCCCGGCGCTGCGCTGGTGAAGGGATGCACCCGGCGGTACTGCCGCTGCTCCAGCCATCGGCGAGTGCGCTCCGTCTCTTCCTCCGGCAGGTGCCCGCAGGCCTCCAGAGCACGAAGGGCGCCGGCTGTCACCCAAATCGACAGATTGCTGTCAATGGGCCAGGAGCCGTCCTCCCGCACCGAGGCGCGCAGGAAAGACAAACACCGGGGGAGCAGCGATCCTGCGCGGCGGCCGTAGGCAGCCAGACTCATTGCCACAAACGCGGTCAGCGGGGTGGCCTCCAGAAATCCCCCGCTTTCCGGCTGCAACCCCGCTAGTCGCCTCAACACGCGCCCGACGACCGGCCCCCGCACCAGCCGGACCAGCGGATTACCGCTGGGATTGCGCTGGTGAATGACCAGGCCGACCGCGATCAGCGCGGGCAGAGCATACGAGACTACTGGTAGGCGCAGAAACCGATACCAAGACCCGGGAAGCACCGCCAGTTCAAAGGGCAAACCTGGCAGCGCTCGCCAGGAGACCAGCCCGGCTAGGGCACAGTTGAGTAGAATCGGTACTGCAAAGGTCCGGTCCTCCCCGTAGGCAGCCTGGAGCGCGGCAATTCGCTCTTGCTCCGTGCCTCCTGCTACTGCGGTCAGGTAGGCTTCCGCCCTGGCTGTGGCTTGTTCCTTCCCGGCCAGTTTCCCTCTCGTGAGCCCCTCCGCCAGGCGCAGGCCGGAGACCGCCAGCAAGGTGGTGGCCAGATTGCTGGGGCTGTCGGGCGTATCCCCCCAGCCTCCATCCTGGTTCTGTGTGCGCAGCAGCCACGCCACCCCACCCTCAACCAGCGGCCGGTCCTCCTCCTGCCCCGCGACGCTCAGCGCGCTGACCGCTGTAGCCGTGGCCACTGCTGAAGAGGAGAGCCGGCCTTCCCAGAATCCTTGCTCATTCCGCGTGGCCAGCAGACGCTCCACGGCCTCGCCGAGAGCCGCCTGCAGGCGCTCGCGCGACGGGCCCAGCGTCATCTCGCCGCCCTCCTGCGATGGCGCGCCAGCAGGCATCTCCACTGGAGCGCCTGCCCCCGACCCAACGCCTGCAGGATCAGCCGCTTACGCACAGGCACGCCTGCCGCCTTCTGGTTATCCCAATACATGCGCGGGATCCAGCGGAAGTTGAGGCGGTATGCCGCCTGCAACAAGCGCCAGTGCGCCTCAGTCAAGTCGCGGGCCGTGGGCGGCCGACTGCCGTCCACCGGCGCGTAGAGCACCGGAAACACCGTCACCGGCAGGTCCCTTAGCCCCTCCACCCAAGCGATCGTCTTCCGGACATCCTCCTCCCGCTCCCCGGGCAGCGCCAGCACCAGGCTCACCATAGGCAGAAAGCCCGCGGCACACAGGCGGCGCACCTGCTCGGCACAGAACTCCGCCCAGGCACTCGCCGCAATTCCGCCCATCTTGGCCGCTCCACCCACGCGGGCCAGCAACTCTCCCGAAGCGGTCTCCATGCCCAGATTGACCCAGGGATACTGACAGCGGGTGGGGCCCACAAGCAGGTTCCGCACCTCTCGCAGTTGCTCATCCGAGTACTGGCCGACGCTGCATAGGTTGGCGTGGTCTACCTGGATTAGGCGCAGGCCCTCGCACTCCCGCAGGCGGCGAAGGAGACCGATCAAGACCTCCGGCCTGGTCCGCGTGCCCGCGGCACCGTAGCGGAACAGGTCCTCGCTCAGAATGGCGATATTGGACTGTCCAGCCGCCAGATTGGTCTGGACATCGGCCAGAATCGTCTCCGTGGGCAAGTGGATCATCGGTGTGCGTGCAAGTGTGCAGAAAGAACAGCCCAGGCCGCAGCCTCGGCTGATTTCCACTACCCCCATGGTGGTAGGGCCCCGAATGGCTGCAATCGCCTCTGCTGATGGCTCCTCCCCGGCGATGACAGCAGGTAGGGCATCACCCGCGAGCAGCACACGGAACACCTCGGCCACGTTGCCCTCGCAGTAGCCGGTGACAATGTGGTGGACTCCCAGTTCCTGCTGCCGCTGCGGATACACAGCCACCTGCCACGCGCCGGGCCCTCCCAGAATCACGCGCGCTTCCGTCGCCGCCCGTGCAAGACATCGGTGTACCTCGGCCAGAAGTTCCCGAAACAGCGCCTGAGGGTAGATCTCGCCCCCTGCCATCGCCGTCATGGCGGAGGAGTTCATGCCCAGGCCGCAGGGCTCGCCTGAACTGATGCCCACGATCCGCGTCGCCGGTCCCACTGCCTTGCCCAGGTCCCCGGGAGCAACCACGACCACCTCGTCTTCGCCGAAACCGAAGGCACGGAGCGCGGCTTCCACGCGGCGCAGACCCAGCGGGCCAAACCTGGCGCGACCGTCTTCGCCCGCCGTACGCGGTAGCAAGAGCCGGTCCATGATCCAGCGCGGAGTGGTCGTTGTCTGGCTGGCCGCCAACATACCGTCAAATAAAAGGGAATAGCCAGAAACCAGGGTGCGATCCGCAGTCAGCACCACGGGGAAGCCGGAACGGGAGGTCACTCAAGCCCTCCCCGCGCCAGGCGGTCGAGGCGCGCAATCAGTCCGTCTATCTCATCGCGGACTCCCCCACCTGTCTCGGAATCGGCACGGTCCGAGGGGAGTGCCCCGCCACATTCTGGGCAGCATTTCTCGGCGAGACCGGGGGATCGGCGGCCGTGCGCCGTGCACCCGCAGGCCGGACACACCAGCCCGGTCCGCCGGTAGTACAAGCGCCGGGCAGCCAGATCCGGGGTCATAGTCGTCCCCGGCGCGCCGGCGATAGCCTGGTCCTGGTCGTAGAGGGGGAACATGATCGCCCCCGCCGGGCAAATGCGGCTGCACGCCGGGCAGCCGGGCTTGCATTCGTCTGGACGAGTGACTGCGACCTTGCCCTCAGCGTCGAGTGCGTAGACACCGAACAGACAGAACTGGAAACACTGGTGACAATTGCGGCAGCGCGAGCCGTCTATGATCGGGTACCAGCGCGGCGTGACCGGCTCTTCCAGCCGGCACAGGGGGAGAGTACCCGCCGCCTCGCTGCCCTGGCTCAGGGCGTCCTGAAGAGCCGCGAAGCACTCCTCGGCGCTAGAGTAGGCGCGCGCGTCCAGGCACACGATCTCCCCCTCCCCCAGGCCATGCCGGCGCAGAAGCCATTCCAGCGGGCGGGGGTACAAGTCGGAGACAACGGCTCGCCGTCCCTCCAGAGACCTGATCTCCTCCCACAAGGGGCTCATCTCGGGCAGGTGGTACAGGGGGGGAGCCTGTACTGCCTGCCAGCCAGGAACCGCGAGGCACCGGTCCAGCAGGTCACGCGCGAAAGTCGAAACCGTATCGTTCCCGGAAGCGTCAAGGGATATGATGACTATACTAGGCATCTTCAGTATCCGGTCCTACCGCCGGGCGGACCGCGAGGGCCGGCCCGCGCAGGCCCGGCGAGGTCGCCTGTTCGCCTTGACAGGCAGGTGCCGGACGGGCATTATTGTACCAAGCGACCATTCAGTTGTACACAGGTGACGCCGTGCCGGGACCTCACTACTATCGGCGAAGGGGCATTCCCTTCCGGCAACACCTCGCTGCGCTTTTTTCCCCGAAGAACAAGCAGGCTGGGGGCAGTCCGGGAACTGGCGCAGAGAAGCGACTGAGCCTGCTCATTGGCACCGGCATACCCGTGCTGCTGGCCGTAGCGGGCGCCGTGGCGATCGCCTTCTGGGTGAGAGGCTCCAGGCCGCCTGCCGAGATCCAGCCGCGGCTGCCCGAGCCGGAGATTGCGCGGCCGGTAAGCCCCAGCGCGCCACAGCCGCAGGCTTCAGCGCAGCCGCCTGCCGCTCCCCCGACAGCCCCTGGCCCTTCGCGCCCCTCCGCGCCCGCCGGCACTACGGTAACCACGGGTGCGGTCGCCGCCAATATCCCCGGCTTCTGGCCCCAGTTCCGCGGCCCCAACCGCGACGGAGTCAGCCCCGAGAAGATGTCCCTAGCCCGGAGTTGGCCTCCTCAAGGACCTCCTGTGCTATGGTCCGTCAACCTGGGCGAGGGGTATGCCATGCCGGCGGTCGCTAACGGGCGCTGCTACCTACTGGACTATGATCACGCCGCTCAGGCCGATGTGCTCCGCTGTCTGTCGTTCGCCGACGGCAAGGAGATCTGGAAGTACTCCTACCCCGCAGTGGTCAAGCGCAACCACGGCATGTCTCGCACCCAGCCAGCGGTCAGTGGCAACTACGTGGTGGCGATTGGCCCCCTCGCGATGGTCACCTGCGCCGACGCGCAATCCGGAAAGGTGTACTGGCAGGTGGACCTGGTCAAGCAATACGGCACGAAGGTGCCTCCGTGGTACGCTGGGCAGTGTCCGCTCATTGACGGCAACAAGGCTATCCTGGCGCCGGGCGGCCAGGCGCTCATGGTGGCTGTGGATCTGGCTTCCGGAAAGGTCGTCTGGCAGACTCCCAATCCCCAGGGCTGGCAGATGACGCACTCCTCTATCATGCCGATGACGGTGGGGGGAACCAAGATGTATGTCTACCCCGCCAGCGGCGGCGTGGTGGGGATCTCGGCACAGGATGGCAAACTGCTCTGGCAGTTTCCCGGCTGGCGGGTGCCGACCGCCAACGTGCCTACCCCGGTACCCATCGGCGACGGTCGCGTGTTCCTCTGCGGTGGCTACAACTCCGGCTCGATCATGCTACGCATCAAAGGGAGCGGCGGCAACTTCAGCGTCGAGGAGGTCTTTCGCCTCCCCACCAGCACCTTCGGCTCGCAGCAGATGACACCAATCTTGTATCAGGGTCACCTCTACGGAGTCAGGGAAGGCGGTGAACTTGTTTGCCTGGACTTGAACGGCAAAGTGATCTGGTCTAGTGGCCCTCAGCACCGTTTCGGCATCGGCCCTTACGCGCTCGCTGACGGCTTGCTCTACGTGATGAACGACAATGGCGTGCTCACCCTGGTCGAGGCTAGTCCCGCCGGATACAAGCAACTGGCTCAGGCCAAGGTCCTGAACGGGAGCGAATCCTGGGGCCCCCTGGTAATAACCGCCGGGCGTTTGCTCTGCCGGGACCTGACGAGGCTGGTATGTCTCAAGGTGGGTGGGTGAGAGAGGTGGACTAGAGGATCGTGGCTGGCGGGGGCTGCTGGAGGGTAGCTGCCTATGGGCAGAACAAATGTTTCACGCGTGGCCAGTGCTGCTATATGGCGAGCGATGGGCAATGGTGATAGTAGCCACGGCATCTCCCGTCGGCACGAAGGACGAACCCGTCGCCGCCTTGCGGTGTCAATAGACTTATGCAACACCATGAAGAGAATGTTGCCTGCGCCAAAACGCGGGGGACGTGGGTACTGCCGGCGCTACCGCTAATGGTGCTGGCCGCCGCGGGCGCGTACCTGGTCGTACAGCGCACTGAGGACAACGCCCGGCAGGCGGCGGCAGCGGCCGTGTTGCAGTCGGCCGCGACCGTCGACCAAACCGACCCGCGCGGGCTTCACTATGTCGAGGGCACGGCCCTCCCCACGGGCATGCAGGAGCCGCGTGCCCTTGCCGCCGGCCCGAACGGCAGCCTGTACGTAGCAGGTGACCTTCAAGTGCGTGCCCTCCGCGAGGACGGGACGCCCCAGGGGGACTTCCCGTTGCCTGATACGCCCCACTGCCTGGCCGTAAGCCCGCAGGGGCTGCTCTACGTCGGCCTGCGGGATCACGTGGAAGTCTACGACAGGCAGGGCCACCGCCAGGCGACCTGGCCCTCGCGTGGGCCTCGCGGCCACCTCACCTCGCTGGCGGTGGCCGGAGGCTCCGTCTGGGTGGCCGACGCTGGCGGCCGCCTGGTTCTGCGCTATGACCTACAAGGCCGGCTCCTCGGGACGCTAGGGGGCAAGGATGGGCCCGGCGGCCTCGCCAGGCTGATAGTGCCCAGCCCACACCTGGACGTGGCCGTTGGCGCCGACGGGTTGCTGCGGGTGGTCAATCCCGGCCGCCATACGATCAACGTGCTGACGACAGACGGGCAACTGAAGGCCTCCTGGGGGCAGCGGTCGGCGGCGCTGGACGGCTTCTGCGGCTGCTGCAATCCCACGGACATTGCGCTGCTACCGGACGGGCGAGTTGTAACCAGCGAGAAGGGGATATTCCGCGTCAAGGTGTACACGCCCCAGGGGCAACTGCAAAGCGTGGTCGCGGGGCCGGAGGCGTTTCGTACCCAGGCGACCGGTGCGAGCCCGACAGTTGAGACGCAGGGAGGGCCAGGCGACGGCAGCGGCGGATTCGCGGCCTGCCTGTCAGCCGGGCTGGACCTGGCAGTTGATGCGCGAGGGCGGGTACTGGTACTCGACCCTAGTCGCCGCGCGGTGAGGGTCTTTGCGCCCAAGAAGGCTGGGTGAGCCATGAGCGACGGCGAGGGCATCAATCGGCGGGAGTTCCTGCGCAGCCTGGGACGCGGCGCGGCTCTGGGCGCCCTGGTTCTGGGGGGCGCCGGTTTGCTGGCCCGCTCCCAAGGGCTGTGCGCCTATGATTTTGCCTGTGCGCACTGTCCGATCCAGTCCGAGTGCCGCTGGACCGACACGCCCGGCGTGGCGGCCCCGGCCAGGCCGGCCGCACGGCAAGGCAGCGACGGTGAAGACAGCGGGGCCCGCTAGCGATGGACGACCTATCCAACAAGTTCAACAAGAAGACCCGCCGGGAGTTCCTGCGCGACAGCCTGCGCGCCGCCGGGCTGCTCGCTCTCAGCGGCGCGGTGGGCGGCGTGCTCAGCCAGGGCCAGGGGGAGACGGTCTGGCAGATTGACCCGGAGAAGTGCACGCAGTGTGGCAAGTGCGCCACCGAGTGCGTGCTCTCGCCTTCGGCGGTCAAGTGCGTGCACCAGTATGCTCTGTGCGGGTACTGTGACTTCTGCTTCGGCTTCTACAAGGACCAGCGGCCGGACGACACCACCGGCGCCGAAAACCAGCGCTGTCCCACCGGGGCGCTGCAACGCAGTTTCGTGGAGGAGCCCTACTACCAGTACGTGGTCAACGAGCCACTGTGCATCGGGTGCGCCATCTGCGTCCGGGGCTGCCAGGCCTACGGCAACGGCTCGCTGTACCTGCAAGTGCGTCACGACCGCTGCTTGAACTGTAACGAATGCCGCATTGCCGCCGCCTGTCCTGCCCAGGCATTCGTTCGAGTACCCGCCGCCAAGCCGTACATTCTGAAGACCAAGAAGGCATACGGCTGATGAAGCGGTGGCTCCTGTTTATTCTAGGCGCGGTGGGACCGGCCGCGGCCTGGGCGGCGGAGAACTTCCCGCCCCCCGAGTTCACCAGCGGCTATCGGTTCCCGCCGATGAATGTGCCCCAGCCGCGGGCGGCCGTCTTCGCCTACCTCGACATGGCTGTGCTGGTGGCGGCGTTGGCTTTGGCCTCGTACTTTGCGCTCCGCCTGCGCTCGCGTCGGCATCTCTTCTGGCTGACCCTGTTCTCACTGGGATATTTCGGCTTCTACCGGCGGGGCTGTGTCTGTCCGGTGGGGGCGGTGCAGAACGTGGCGATGGCGCTGGGGATTCCGGGGTACACGTTGCCCTTCGTGGTGGGCTTTTTCTTTCTCGTGCCGCTGCTGTTCGCGCTGTTCGTGGGGCGGGCTTACTGCGCCGGCGTCTGTCCGTTGGGGGCCGCGCAAGAGATGGTGCTGCTCCGACCCCTGCGAGCCCCCGCTTGGCTGGAGCAGCCGCTGAGTCTGGTTCCCTTCTTCTACCTGGGCCTCGGGGTTTTGCTCGCTTACCTGGGCAGCGGCTTCTTGATCTGTCGCTATGACCCCTTTGTCGCCTTCTTCCGGTTGGGAGGAACCACCGGAATCGTCATCTTCGGAGTGGCGCTGCTGGGTCTGGGTACCGTAATCGGGCGGCCCTACTGCCGCTACCTGTGCCCCTACGGGGCGCTGCTGCGGCTGGTTGCGCCCCTCAGCAAGTGGCGGGTCAGGATCACGCCCTCTGATTGCGTGAAGTGCCATCTGTGCGCCGACGCCTGTCCTTACGGAGCCATCAAGCCCCCCACCCCGGAGGAAGACCCGGTCCGCCGCCGGGAGGGCAAGACCCGGCTGGGCTTGCTGCTGCTGGCGCTGCCGGTCATGATGGCCCTGGGGGCCGGGCTCGGCTGGCGCGTGAGCGGCTCGCTGGCTCGCGTAGAGCCTACGGTGAGCCTGGCCGACCGCGTTTGGCTGGAGCAGCAGGGGCTGGCCCTGGGAACCACCGCGGCCAGTCAGGCATTCTACAAGCAGGGGGGTGCGTACGAAGAGTTGTATGCGCGGGCCGCCGGCATCCGGGAGCGATTCGGGCCGGGCACGGCGGCCCTGGGCGGCTGGGTGGGCCTGGTCTTGGGAGTGCGATTGATCGGGCTTTCCCTCCGCCGACGTCGGCTGGAATACGAGGCGGACCCCGGCGCTTGCCTGGCGTGTGGGCGGTGCTATGAGGCCTGTCCGGTGGAGCACGCTCGGGTCGAAGGGCTGCCGGTTGAAGACCTAGTAGGAGCAGAGCCATGAGTGCCGACGCTGCGCTGGCGGCGGAGGCCAGCAAGACAGGTGGACTGTGGTATCGGGCGGCGGTGCGCGCCTCGATGGTGGCGGCCGCTTTCTGCGCGGTGGTGCTGGTGCTGCTGGTGGTGAATTTCATCCAGAGCCGCAACGCCGACCCGCTCAAGCCGGCCCAGATCACCACGCTCCAGGCGGAACTGCTCAAGCAGCCGGACAACGAGCAACTCAAGCAGCAAGTCCGACAGTTGGACTGGCAGTTGCGGCGGGAGTATTTCCAACGCCGGAACTTCGCCCTGTACGGCCTGTATCTGCTCCTGGGCGGAGTGGC
>CALFVE010000309.1 GCA_937928475.1 uncultured bacterium
ATTGTGCAACAGGCGCTGGTGGTGGTAGTGGCCAAACTGCACGATTTCCGCTGGGCGGCGACCTTTGAGACTTGGGCGATTGCCATACTGCTGCGGGTTTGTCACCGGCATCTGGAGGCAGAGGCGCTCCGGCGTCGCCGCGTGGTCCTTATCTCGGAGATGGGTCGGGGGCAGGCAGCGCAGTGGGAGCAGAACGACCGAGACCCAGCCAATAATCCGCCATCAGCAAGCCTACAGGCCGCGCTGCGGGTCGCCCTGGCGGACTGCCTACGACTGATTTCGCTCGAAATGCGAGAGGTTTGGGCGAGGCATCGCCTGTGGGGGTGGGAGCATCGTCGGATAGCAGCGGCGCTATCCCTAAGCATCAACACGGTAGCTACGCGCATCCATCGGGTGGACCGCAAGATGCGGAGATGTCTAGAAAGCAAGGGCTACACGCCCAGCATGCTCGGGGTAGGAGTGTAGACATGGCACCTGTGCCGGACGAGCAGTATTGGAGGGCAGTTAAAGGCGTGCTGACCAAGGGCACCTGTGGTGAGTGCCCCGTTTGCACGCCCGAGGAATTGGCGGCGTACGCCGAAGGACGGCTACGAGGCAGGACCGGGCACATCTTGCGCGCCCACCTGGAAAACTGCTGGAAGTGCTACGAAATAGTTTTGGAACTGCAACGGGAGATCAACTCTGAGCGCCTCGGTGCCGGGTTTTCGGTCGGTCGCCGGGAAGGCGGGCCCGTGGAGGCCCGAGCAGTCCCGGCGGCCTGCCTATACCCGGCGGCATGCCGGCCCCCGAGGGCCGTGCCGGCAGCCGCCCCACAACTCCGCGCTCACAGACGCCTGAGGGGGCCCGGCTGGCGTTGGGCGGCCGCCGCGGTCCCAGCGGCCCTGGTGCTGACGGTGACCCTGACTGTTTTCCATCAGACGAGAATGCTTGGTCCGTTCTCCGCACCGATGGCTGGAGGCCGATATGCTCCGCCCTCAGCATACAGACGTGTCGTGGAACCACGGGGGCCGACGACGTCCGAGGAGCAGGCTCCGGCTATTCCGCCGACCGAGGCTCCTGCAGCAGCCGGTCCTCCCCCGCCGGCTTCAGGCGCGGCGCCGGGGGAGGCAGCGCCGGCACCCACCAGGCGTGACTCGGGCGTCGGGACCGTTCCCCCGAGAGCACGCAGAGCTGGCCCGCAACCGCCTTTCTTAGCGCCGCCACTTGGAGGTCAGGAGGCGGGTGGGAACCACGGCAACGGCGGTGAAGGGACCCCAGTAGAGAACGGCGGAAACGGTTCGTCACCAATACCCCCCCCACCCTTGACAGGAGGTCCATCGCGGCCTAGAGACGGCGATGAGGAGGGGGTTGTCGGGGGCGCCAGGCCTTACGTATCGCCCGAGCACTCGTTGGCGCGGCGCTGGGAAGAGGCAGGCGGTGACACCTCGCAGTTCTCGCTGCGCGAATTGCAGGAGTTGCAGCGACAGTACCCCGAAGACAAGCGCATATTGCGGGCCTTGATCGCAGGTCTCGAGAAAGCCGTGGCGAGGGGCGACCTTAGCATGCTGCCGCGCTTGCAACGATATCGCAGAGCCCTGGCTACGCTACCGGAATAGTCGCCACTCCTTCGCGAACTCCAGAATCACAGGCAGCATGGCTAAGCTCCGCATCCCCCAAGCGCTGTATGATAGCCGGAAAGCCGGGCTGGCTTGGAGGTGACCGTGGGGGAGGTCAAGCCAGTGAGTTTGGTCGGCTCCTGTCGTAGCCACCGTCCCCAAGCAAAGACACCCTCCTGGGCTGCTTGCCGGCCCCGACCGCTGATGAGGGCAACCGGAGCACGAGGCCTTTCTTGGGGGCAGGCATAGCGCGGTGGTACTGACGCCGCCAGCTACGCTGTCGAGGCAACCTCGGTTTCGAGAGGCAGGAGGACAAGCAAGCCCTCCGGCACGCAACCCCGACAGCAGGTCCCACCCGGTGGTGGCTGCCGAGAGGTGGCCGCCCCCGATGGGGCGTTCGCTCCTGTGACGCCCGGCGGCCGCTGGGCTGGGCGCTGCGCTTGGTCTTGGTAACCGCCGGTCTAGCCGTCCTGGTCACCGCAATCCGGGCTTCGCGCGGAGCCAAGGCGTGGAGGGAGTACCTGAGCAGTTCCCGCGCCAGGGTCTGGTAGCCGACACGGTGTTCCGCGACCACCTGCTTGAGCCGTGCGATCAGGTCCGGCTCTATGCGCAGCGTAACTGCCTTCATCGGCGGCGGTTTGAGAGCCACGATGATGTCCTTTAGGGGGGCTGTCTCAAAGTGGTCATTCGGGTTGTGCGTGTCCCAGAATTCGATGGCGCGTCTTCGATCTTGAAATCCGGTATGGTCTTGGGCACTCCGGTAGCCTTGGGCGTGGTTCTTTCTATCTCTTTCTCGGCTGCTTCCCCTGGTCAAAGGCGGTAACTACACGGGCCTCGCTGGCGCTGTCCAGGGCGAAGATGGCCCGAAGCGTTCGGCTTGGGGTGGTGCGTCCGACCACGCCGTATCTCTTCTTGCTCCGCGCAGTCTCCGCCCGCCGGGGATGCAGGCCCTGCCATGCCGGACGAACGGTGATGTCAGTCGCATTGTGACGCACCATCCCCGCTGCCCAGAGACGAGAGCCCGTAGCGGTGACCGCCCAAACGTGATTTGGCTCCACGTCCCTGGCTCTGGTCCGACCAACCGTCCGTCACGCCAGATGATCCGGCGGAGATCCTCGCCGTCTCATCTCTGTCGCAGACAGATGATCTAGTCCCCCGGGCGCTCCATCGTGACCTTCTCCCCATCCGATGCCCACGGGTCCTGCGGTTGTGTCGGCTCCGTGCGGCCGCGGACGAACCGGGCCTTAGCAAGACATGCGGAACCACGGCCCACGCCGCCCTTGACCAGAATACCGATCCATGCGGCTGCCCGCGAGCGCTGCCCACACGAAGCCTGCCCGGTCGCTTGGCGGCTTGCGGAAGGCCGCCCGATGCCTTCCGTCTCCCGAAAGCACCAGTTCAGCCGCAGTTCGCCAGTCGTCGGAGACACCAATCCACCCCTCGAAAATTTCGCACTGCCCAGGCCACTCGTACAAGTATTCGCAGCCTTCCCCTGTCCCGCCCGCCTGCCGGAACTGCAGGGCCGTCTTCCACTTCTCATATCCAATGAGCACATCCGTCAGCACATCCGGGTCGCCGAACCGCACCACCTTAACCAGGACTGAGCTCGCTGAGCGGTACCA
>CALFVE010000310.1 GCA_937928475.1 uncultured bacterium
CTACTCTTCGGGGCTTGGTCCTGGCTGGAGTCCCGACGCCAGCCCGGCCAGCGGCTGCGTCCGCTGGACTTGGGGCTAGGGGCGGCGCTGGCTCTGGGCGGAGCGGTCGCGCTGTACTTCCTGGTCAATCGTTTCGGCCCGGTGCCTATCCGTTCGTACGGAGTCATGTTGCTGGTGGGCCTGGTAGCGGGCGCGGCCTGGCTGGCGCACAATGCCCGCTACTACAACTTGCCGTCCGGTCTAGCGGTAGACCTGGCACTCACCGCCCTAGTCGGCGGCATCCTCGGCGCCCGTCTCCTGTATGTGCTCCTCAACCTCGCCCAGTTCGCCGGAAACCCGCTCTCCGCGTTCCGGGTCTGGGAGGGGGGCTTGTCCTTCCACGGAGGTTTGGCGGGCGGCCTGCTGGCCGCGTACCTGCTTGCGCGTCGGCGGGGGCTCTATTTCCCCACTCTATTCGACGCCGGCGCGCCGGCCATCGCTTTGGGCTACGCCCTGGCACGGATTGGCTGTTTCCTCAACGGCTGCTGTTTTGGCGGGCACTGCGACAGTTTCTGGGGCATACGCTTTGCCCCCGGCAGCGAGGCGGCGGCGTGGAGCCTGGGCCTTCCCCCGGGCCAGCCTGCTACCACTTGGGGTGAGCCTCTGTATCCGACTCAACTGCTGGCCTCCTTTCTCGCCCTGGTCATCTTCTTCGTGCTGGTGCTGAGTCGGCGGCTCTTCCCGCGCCCGGGGCATCTGTTCGTCTTCTTCGTGGGTCTGTATGGGTTGGAGCGTTTCGTGGTTGAGTTCTGGCGGCATGGGGCCAGCGGCCGTCCCTTCGCGCCGCTGCCCGCCTTGACCGAAGCCCAGGTGGCCAGCATACTGCTGACCGCGGCTGCCCTGGTCTTCCTAGTGTTCACGCGCCGCCGAGACCGGGCGCGCTGGGCTCCCCGGCCGGCCTCGGGGGCAGGCAAGCCGGCAAAGGGAAAGCGCCCGTGAATGACCTGGAACTCCTGAGAACTAAGCGCATCGGGGTGCTCTGCGGCGGCCAGAGCAGCGAGCGCGAGATCTCCTTCCGCAGTGGCCGCGGGGTGTATGAGGCCTTGCTGCGGCAGGGCTTCGACGCCGTGATCGTGGACCCCGGCCCCGATCTGCCGGCGCAGTTGCGCGAGGCCGGTGTGGAGGTGGCCTTCATCGCCCTCCATGGCGGCTTCGGCGAAGACGGCACTATTCAGGCGGTCCTGGACTACGCCGGGATCCCCTACACCGGGAGCGGCGTTCTGGGCTGCGCGCTGACCCTGGACAAACTTCAGACCAAGCGCATACTGCTGGCGGAGGGCCTGCCCACGCCCCGGTTTCGCGTCGTCACGGCTGCCTCGCCTCTGGAGGCGGACGTAGCAGCGATCTCCGCTGAACTGGGTCTACCCGTGGTGCTCAAACCCATCCGGGAGGGGTCCAGTTTCGGGGTGAGCATCCCTAAGACGGAAGAGCAACTCATCGCCGACTTGGCGGCGCTCCTGGACACCTACGGCACCGCCTTGGCCGAGGCATACATTGCGGGAACCGAACTGACCGTGGGCATCATCGGAGTAGGGGAGAGGCTGCAGGCCCTGCCCGTGCTGGAACTGGTCCCCCATCGCGAGTTCTACGACTACGAGGCCAAGTACACCAAGGGACTGACCGACCTTATCGTTCCCGCTCGCATCAGCGAGGCGGCCGACCGGGAGGCCCGTCGGATTGCCCTAGCTGCCCACCTGGCCACTAGTTGCCTGGGAGTCAGCCGGGTGGATATGCACCTGGACGAAGCTGGCGGGCTCTGGATCACCGAAATCAACAGCAGCCCTGGCCTGACCGAAACCTCCGACCTCCCCGCCGCCGCGGCCGCCATCGGCATGTCCTACGATGAGTTAGTGCTGGAAATCTTGCGCAGCGTCTTGGTCCGGATGTAGTTTAGTCCGGAGCGCAAGGCGCTTGGGCACCCCCTTTGCCTCGGAGCAGACTGCCTGGTTCCCTCTCAGGCGCTCATCTCCTTCCTTCGTCGCTCATGTGGCGCCGCCTTGGAAGCAGGAAAGCGTATTTGCACGGCGAAGTATTCACCTACGGCAGAGGCATGGAGACGAGACTGAGCGGGGCCCGCCCCGTGGAGGGCCACCGAGAAGGAGAATGGCCATGCCCGCGATGCAATGTCCCAAGTGCGGGGCTAAGGTTTACCCAACCGACACCGCATGCATGCAATGCGGGAATCTGCTGGTCAGGCGGCCCGCGGCGCCGGGCGGTCCCTCCGAGGGGCGGCCGGCGCCGGTCCGACGGCGTGAGCCCACGGGCTTCGCCGCCGACCTGGCCAAGTCGGGAGCCTCTGTGGGCTCGGCGATCGGCACTGGCATTGGGCTTGCCAACGCCGTAGTGGCGCGACTGGGTAGGGGAGATGGCTTCCTGGGACCTCTGACGCGAAGCCTGAGCCCGGTCGGGGTTACTCTAGTCCTGCTCGTCGTTGGCGCCATCGTCGGCGGCTTGCTCGGCGGGTATCTAGTGCCTCGATTGAGTGCGGGTGGACGGTAGATTTACGCCAGGAAGTGCGACTTAGCGGGCGCCTCAGGGCCTACCCCAGACTTCTTACCCCCGCCGAAGCCCTCGTCATCGGCACGTCCTACAACGACCCGGTGCCGGAAGACGCTCCGCAGTGCCATGCACCGATTGTCACCGAGCGGTGTCCGCCCCTAGTGCAGGTTTCTCCTCGCCGTCTCCCGAATTACCGCCCAGCGTGGTGTCCTGGTGATCGTTTGTCGTCCTAGGGAGGTTCCCGGCATGTCCCTACGCGACGCGCTGACCGAGCACGCCGCTGCTGTAGCCCTGTATGACACTCACCAGCACACCCGGCTGGAGCCTCAGCCGCCGGGTGGGCCGGGATTGTGGGGGGTGCTGTCGGGGGCATACGTATATGCCAGTTTCCACCTGGCCGGGGCGCCCCTGGATGCCTTCGCGACCCGACCGGAGACGGTCGAGAAAGAGTGGGCGGTGTTCGCCCCTTACCTTTCCGCCGTCGAGACCTGCTGCTACTTTCGGCACACCTGGGAAGGGGTCCAGCGGGCTCTGGGAGTCGAAGCCCCCGTGCTGACAGCCGAGGTTTACGCTGAGGTGGATGGCCTGCTCAGGGCCGCCCAAGCCCAGCCCGGTTGGGGCAAGCGCCTGCTGCGGGAGATCGCCGGGGTCGAGCGGGCCTTGCTGGACAGTTTCTGGGACCCGGCCTACCTCGACGAGAACACGGACCTCTTCGACCCGGTGCTGCGCGTGAACGGTTTTGTGATGTGCCCTTGGGAGGGGAACGCCGACCACAACAACAACTCCTACTGGCGCTATCTAGACCTGCTGGAGGTAGAGGTCACTGACTTCGCCAGTTTCCTGGGTCTGTTCGACGCTATGCTGGAGCGCCACTTGAAAGCAGGGGCGAAGGCGATCAAACTGGCCCTGGCTTATGATCGCTGGATTGAGTTCTTGCCGGTGGACCGCCGCACGGCAGAGCAGATCTGGCGGGCCGGGCCGCAGGCTGCCACTCCGGAGCAGGTGACCGCGCTGCAAGATTACTTGTGCTACTATGCAGTGGGGGAGGCGACTCGCCGGGGCCTGCCGGTCCAGATTCACACGGGCATCCTGGAGGGCCTCCGGAACTACCAGCCGGCGCATGTCTCGCCGACGCTCCTGGTACCGCTTATCACCGCCTTCCCGCAGGCGCGCTTCGACCTGTTCCATGCCGGCTTCCCTTACGCCCGCGAGCTAGCGGTGATGGCGCTGGAGTTTCCCCAGGTCTGGGCCGATATCTGTTGGGTGCCGCTGGTGAGCCAGGCCGCGGCGGTACAGATTCTGGAGGAGTGGATTGACATTTTGCCCGGCAACAAGATCTTGTGGGGGAGCGACTGCGTGAACCCGGTGGTCACGCTGGGCGCGACCATCTTCGGGCGGCGGGCGGTCGTCGAAGCGGTGGCGCGCCGGGCGGAGGCGGGAGGACTCAGCGAAAAGCAGGCGCAGCGACTGGTGGAAGCAATCTTACGCGAGAACGCGAGGGAGTTGTTCTACTGAGACGGCGGTGTCTTTGGGAGAGAGATCATGGCTGAGTACGACGTCATTATCGTCGGCGCGGGTCCGGCGGGCATCTTCGCCGCCCTGGAGTTGACCCGACAGCCGGGGCTGAGAGTAGCCCTACTGGATCGTGGCGAAGACCTGCCCGAGCGGATTCAGGCCCGCGACAGCGGCTGGGCCGGGGGCAGCGCCCGCCGGGCCATGCTGGAGGGCTTCGGCGGCGCCGGGGCCTTCTGCGACGGCAAGTTGACTCTGAGCCCGGAAGTGGGCGGCCATCTCCCGGAGGTGGTCGGCGCGGCGCACGCAGAGGTGCTCCTGGCCGAGGCCGATCGGCTTTGGCTGGAGTTCGGCTCACCCCAGGAAACCTTCGGCGCCGACCCTGGCCGAGTGGACGAACTGAGCCGCCGGGCCACGCGGGCCGGCATGCGTCTGGTGCCGATGCCCCTGCGGCACATCGGCTCCGACCGCACCCCAGTAGTGCTGGGCGCCATGCGCGAGCACCTAGCCTCGCGTGTGGACCTGCGTATGGACACCGCGGTCGAGGCGGTGGAGGTGGAGGGCGGACAGGTGCGGGGGGTCATGACCTCGGCAGGACGCCTAGAGGCCGACGCCGTGATTCTCGCGCCTGGTCGAAGCGGCGCGGAGTGGCTCTGGCGGGAGGCCCAGCGGCTGAACCTGGAGACCGACCCTGGCCCCGTGGACCTGGGTGTGCGGGTCGAGGTCCCCGCCGCACTTACTCAGGAAGTCACCGACGCGCTCTTCGAGTTCAAACTGCTCTACTGGTCCCGCCAGTTCGACAATCTGGTGCGCACCTTCTGCGTTTGCCCCTATGGCCAGGTTGTCACGGTACACCAGAACGATGTAATCACCGTCAACGGCCACTCGACCTCGGGAAAACTCAGCGACAATACCAACTTCGCGGTGCTGGTGACGAGCCGCTTCACTGAGCCTTTCGACGACCCTATTGCCTATGGCCAATACATCTGTCGGCTGGCGAACCTGCTGGGCAAAGGCGTGTTGGTGCAGCGGCTAGGCGACTTGCGTTCGGGGCACCGGAGCACCGCCGCGCGCATCAGCCGCAGCACTGTGACGCCGACGCTGACCGAGGCCACGCCGGGCGATCTAAGCTACGCGCTGCCCTACCGGCACCTGGGGACGATCATGGAAATGATGGAGGCGCTGGACCAGTTCATGCCGCGGGTGGGGGATGCACACACCCTACTTTACGGCGTCGAGGTGAAACTGTACTCCTCACGACTGCGGCTCACGCCTCAGCTAGAGACCCAGGTTCGGGGGCTGTACGCGTGCGGCGATGGTGCCGGGCTGACCCGAGGGCTGATGCAAGCCTCCGCCTCGGGCCTGGCGGCGGCGAAGGCGATTAGGGGATAAAAGAGGGACCGGCACACTTTTCGCAAGCGAAAAACGTGCCGGTCCCTTTTTCTTCATATGGGCCATCCGGCGTTCACTCTTGTGTCCTCGGTTTCATACAGATAGACAACTTCCGGGTTGCTTTTCTCCTGGAGACGGGATACCTGCCCCCCACCTGAGGCCGGGGTTCTTAGCCTCTTCGGGCGTGGGCTGCTGCGCGGCGGACGACTGGAGGCCAGGCGCAGCCTAGCCTGGAACCGGCCCGATAGGCGGTCGTACCAGCAGGGTTGCTCCCCGACCACGGCGAAGACTATCTTACTCCGTTCTGCACCGGAAAGGAGAATGCCGCCATGACCCGTCGAGAGCGCTTTCTGACCGCCATTCGCGTTCAGCAACCGGATCGGGTGCCGCTATTTGACTTCCTCTTCCAGGAACCCCTCTACGAGGCGCTCATCGGCCATCGGCCCGGCGTCTACAATGGTCCCGACGCCGTGCAATGCGCCCTCGCCCTGGACCACGACGCTGTGTGGCTCCCTTTCGGCGGCTTCACTGGCTACCAGCCGACCTTCCTGGCCGAGGATGTCTACTACGATGAGTGGGGTACCACCTACCAGAAAAGCAAGTCGTCGTGGCCGATTGATGCGCCGATTGCTTATCCGATCAAAAGCCGCGAGGACCTGGCGAGGTTCACGCTCCCCGACCCTACCTTGCCCGGACGCGACGCGGAGATCCGCAAGGCAGCAGCGATGGACAACGACGACCTGGCTTTGGTGGGCGGGGTGCAAGGCCCTCTGACTACCGCCTGGTTGCTGATGGGCTACGAGACCATCGCCCTGTCGCTTTACGATGATCCTGGCCTGCTGCAGGCGGTCTGCGCGCTGTCCAACGAGTTTTTTAAGGAGGCGGCCAAGCGCGCGGTGGAGGCGGGCTGCGTTGCGATCTTCGTCAGCGAGGACCTGGGTTCCAGCACCGGCGGCTTTTTCAAAGTCGACCACTATCGTAAGTACCTGCTGCCCCCCTTCGTGGAACTGGTGGACTACATTGACGCCCTCGGGGTGCCTGTGTTGCTGCACGCCTGTGGTCACCTGCACGACTACCTGGAGGACCTCGCGCAGACCAAGATAGCCGCGGTGCACCCTTTGCAGCGCACCGCTGGGATGGACCTGCGCGCCATGAAAGAGAAGTACGGCCGGCGCTGGTGTCTAATCGGGAACATTGACTCCTCCCGCACCTTGCCCTACGGAACTCCCGAGGAAGTGGCTGCGGAGGTGCGCGAGGCGATTGACATTGCAGCCCCCGGAGGCGGCTACATTCTGGCCT